>JBGCES010000262.1:0-13524 GCA_045106545.1 Saprospiraceae bacterium | reverse complement strand
TTAGGGAGAGATAAGTAGGGAAAACTGGAAAAATCAATCAAATAACTGTAAATATCTTGCATAAGTAGATAGACGTTAGACATTAGATAAACCTTTGAATTTCAATTATCTAATGTCCAGCGTCTAACGTCTCAAATCTATTAACCTACTTACACTGCTAGGCAGACTTTACTTATTTGTATTGGATAACGCCCGATAATCGGAAGGTCGCATACCGAATGCCTTTTTAAAAACTTTCGAGAAGTAATCAGGTTCGCTAAAACCGGAAGTGTAGGCGATTTCAGCAATGGAAAGGTTGGCGTTTTTGAGGAGTTGCTTAGCGTGTTCCAAGCGTATGGAGCGGATCAGCTCTTGGGGCGAGTAGCCCGTTTGCGCCTTTAATTTACGATATAACTGAGCATTACTAATGGCTACGCTATGACTGAGTTGAGTAACGCTAAAGTTAGCATCATCTAAATGGGCTTGAATCTCAGTTTTAACGGTCTGTACAAATTCACTTTCTTTTTCTGATTCAAGCGTTATCTCAGCCGTAGCCGCATTAGAAACGATGCCAAACAAGTGTCGGTAGTGTGCTTGTAAGCGATGTCTTTGTTGCAGCAGCGCATTGAGGTGAGTTAATAATTCATCGGTTACAAAAGGCTTTGCCAAATAAGCATTTGCCCCCTGCTTGATACCTTGTAAGCGTGCCGGCAGATCTGCTTTAGCGGTCAATAATAAAATGGGAATGTGACTGGTGCGGATGTCATTTTTTAAGAAATCACAAAGTTCTAATCCATCTTTTTGTGGCATCATTACATCGCTGATAATTAAATCAGGAATTATTTTCATGGCCTTTTTGTTTTCTAGTTCTCCATCGTAAGCGACGGTAAGCTGATAGTCATCCTGCAAACATTTTTGTAAATAATGTACGACATCGGCGTTATCTTCTACGATTAGTAACTTGGGTTTTTCTGATTGCGGCGAGTGGATTTCTACTTCCACATGGGCTTGAGGTGTAAAAGGTAGTTGATTAGTATTCACTATCGGTAGGGCTTCACTTCGCTGTGCTTGCAGCGTGATAGGTAGCCGAACGATAAACTCCGTTCCTTCCGTTAACTGACTTTTTACCTCAATTTCTCCTTGCAATAAATGAACTAATTCTTTAGTCAGTGCCAGACCGATTCCTGTCCCACCAATATTGCGGGTAGTCGAATTTTCGACTTGATAAAAACGGTCGAATATTCGCTCCAGTTCATCTGCTTCAATTCCCACTCCAGTATCTTTGATACTAAGGGTAAGTAGATGCGCTTTACGCTGGAGTTGTATATAAATATTCCCTTCGGCTGGCGTGAATTTAAGGGCGTTGGATAATAAATTGGCGATGATGTTTTGTATTTTTTCAGGATCATAATCCATTTGCAACTGTTCTAGGTCAGTAGAAAAATGAATCTGAATATTTTTAGAAGCAGCGTAGGAGTGAAAAGATTCAACTAGGTATTTTAGATAAGGAAGGAAATCACCTTGTACCATATTGAGCGGCATAGATTTCGCCTCTAATTGTTGTAAATCCAGTATTTGATTGACTAGCTGAAGTAGCTGATGTCCATTACGCTCAATCATTTGCAAACCTACTTCCCCTTCTTCTAACACTTGTGTTTTCAATTGATTCGCCATCCCTAAAATGATTGTCAAAGGCGTACGAAACTCGTGCGTGATATTAGTATAAAGCGTAGTTTTTGCATTGTCCAACTCTTGCAGTTGCAGGGTTTGTGCTTCTGCCTTTTGAATGTCCAGAAAGCGCGTATAGACTTGTTCAAAAACTTTAGCAAAGCGAGCTAATATCTCCTGCTGCTCCCGATTTAATGCTTCAGCAGCAATGATTTGTAGATATCCGTGGCGAAAGTTACCAAAGTAAAAATAGGTAGGATCGGGCATTGCACTTTTAGATTCCTTTTCTCTGTCCGTTAGTCGATTATTGGGCATCGCCACTTCCAAGGAATTTTGTAACGCTTCCTTTTCTAAAACTGTAGAAAAAATTGGATCCTGACGCTTCCAAGCATCGAATCGGCTCTGTAGCACTTGGTCACCAAATAAAGGTAATACGAAAAACTCCAATAATTTAGTATCCGTTTGTGAGCCCCATAAATATTGCACCTCCTTTTCCTCATCAATCAAGACAAATCCAGAGTGAATAGCTTGTGTTATACCCAGTTTTTTAAACTGAGCATTCATCACCGTTGCTACATTTACTAATTCCTCACTTTTATACATCGTCATTGCCGCAGCGCGTACCCGCTCCAAAGCGGCTTCAATGAATAGTGTCCGCTCCAATTGAGCAATTTTCTTCTCTTTTTTTTGTAATAAATCATTAACCTCTCGTAAAGTCATAGACCATACTTTTGGGTTTTTTGTAGGTTAAATTTATAGTTTTTATCTTGATTACTTACCCCAAAACATTTGGCAACGAATGAGGAATAATACGGCTCTAACTGAATTCACTTGGTCAAAAGGTATTGGATACTTTTTATTCGAACTTAGTGTAATGATTTTATTGACTTCCCATGATTTTGCAGATGTAATTATCCGATACCTCTTACTTCATCACCAAATGAAATCATCGAGGACTAATGATGCAAATTAACGATTAAAATAAAAATGTAAAAAAAAACAGACATTCTTCTTGGTGTTCCAGTCATTACTCCACTAAATTAATCAACGTCCGATAATCATCAAAACTCGCATCCTCGCCTTTCATTTCCAATACATCCATCAACTCCGCGCCATAAGTATCTTCCAAGTCATGTTTAGTCGCTTCGCAACGGATTTCCAGTTGCCCATTTTCAATTTGCCCCATGCGCCAATCGAAGGTTTTTTCCATTAAGTCATAGATCCGCTCGTTCACGTCTTGTGCATCCACGTCGGGATTAACGGTTTTGATGTTTTGAAAAGCAGCATTGTTGCGGGCGATCATTTCCCCTTTGCTTAATATATAATATGCGGTGTGGGTGGTTAATTCCTGATCGTCTAGTAGTTTAGAATATAAAACGAGTTGTAAATCTTCCTCGTTTTTGATCATGCGTTCGCGATAAGCTGCGCCGCCATATTTCAAATCAATTACGGCGCGTTCGTCGCCTTTAGTCAAAACCAAATCGGCAATTCCTTTCATGGGAATGCCTTTAAATGTGCCTTTGAGTGCTTCCTCACTCGCTGCGACTTGCCATTCATTTTTTTGTAAAATAGAAATCAAACTCCAAGCGGAATATTTCATTTTATTAATAAAATTGACCTTTTCGGGTTCGCGTCCATACATAAGTAGCACTGCACCTTCGCGCGAAAGTAGGGGCGGGGCTTGCTGCTCAATCCACTGTTCGGCTTTGGTTTTGTTCCAACTATGAATGTCCTCTTCAAACATTTTTTCAAATAGCTTGTGCGCTAAATTTCCCATCAACGTGCGGTCGTTTACCACGCTCAAAATGGAAGACTTGATTAAACGCAATTTGTAACGGAACATCCATTTGTACGGATAATAAAATAGTGAATCCAAACTACTAAAGGTTTCCTGTTCGGAAATCGCCAATTCCGCGATCGCGGGTACTTCCAAAAAGGCTTTGGGTTGCCCCAAACGACGCGTTTCAACGATTTCCCAAACGGGCAATTGCGTAAAAGTAGCTTCAAAATTCGCACGTCCTTTTTGTGTATCAATATCAAAACAAATATCATCCACCTCTCCAAATAATGCTTCCAAATCACCGAGCAGTGGATGCGACAGAACCTCCGAACCTTCCACCATTTGCGGAATCACTAAAATAACGCGTCCACTGGCGTGTAAAAATGGGCGTTTGCGTTGCCACAAAAGCAGTTCGTTTTCGTCGGTGGGTGTAAGTAATTTACAATCTAAATCACTCAAATACTGACGTTCGTTGACGTACCAGCGCGAGAAGAAATGATTGGGTTCACTTTGCGTAAAATTCCACCAGAGTAAATCATCTATGCCACCGATCAACGCGCTCGAATAATGGACGTGTGGCAAATGTGCTACTTCTTATTCCTGAAATTGCACGGGCGAAGGTTCATAAATGGTACGGACAATGCGCTCCAATTCTAAGTTGGATAACTGTGTTTCGGGGAGGGTTTCTAATAATTCCTTGATGCGTTTGGCTTGCTCAGAAAGTACGAGTAGGGAACTATTATTTTCATTTGAATCACTAAAAGCGCGGTACGACCAATTTTGTAAATAATTAAAAATTTCGATGACTTCAAACTTCGGTACCGTTGCGGAACTATCGTAGCGCGTACGGTTAAACCAGAAGTTAAACTGCTGGCGCACATCTTTTACACTGATCGATTTATCGGTTTGCGCTTTTTGGTCAAGTTCATCAAAATAACGCGCTACCATTGCGCGCCAACCATCGCCGTCCATACCGGGCGTTTGTGCCATTTCCGCTGCAATTCGATTGGACAATTCGTCCTCTAAAGGCTTTACGGCGAGCGAAACAAACTCCATGATTTTAAATGGATCGATGGGTTTCCAAAGAAAAACTGTAATTAATTTTAGAATCTGCAAACTCGGTCGCGCCAACGAAGCGGAGAGAATGCCCATACTTGGTAGCCCTTCTTGGATCAGGTCATTATCCAACGCACGATTTTTTTCGGGAATCAGACAAACGGGGCGATAATCGGGATTATGACGTAGTAATTTAGCGAGATAACTTGCGGCATCGGTTTCGCGTTTGGCTTTCAAAATAAGCAATGAGCCGTCTTTTTGTAAAGTATGTTTCTGACCGCGTTCCAATTCTTTGCGTAACGATTTTTGTAAAACAATTAAATCCGAGTCGCCGGCATGTTTGGTCGCGATAAGTTGTTCAATTTGAACGTTTTGCGATTTTAATAAATTGAATAAACGTTGATACCAAAGTGGTAATAACTCAAACGGCTCGTTGAGATAAATTTTTGTAATCGGTTGCTTACGCTTTGCTAATTGTTTGATTATCAACGTGAAGCGATCCGAAAAACCTGCAGCTAACTCAATGCATTCACTTTCTATTTGTTCCACTTTCGTCTCGCAAGGAATCAATAGTACTTCAATTTCCGCCAACGTCTTTAAACGCGCAGGACAATTTTCATTTACCTTAAAATCCCAACCGGTCAATAGTAATTCATCACGCCGCGAGAGTAATTCCGTCGCTACGGCAAATTGATCCGCTACGAAAGACGCCTGATAAAACGCCTGTGGATGCGCCTCCGCATGACGCATAATCGCCTGCCGATACTGCTCAATCCGTAGGTAGGCATTATTATTTGGATGCCCGACTAATCCCAAATGCGATTCTAAAAAACTGAGCAAACCGTGTTCGCCAAAGCAGTGAACACCGCTTTGAAGGCAAGGGTTGGGGTAGGAGAGGTCGTCGAGTTCAAGTCCGAAGTAAATGGTCATAATGGAGCACAGGTTTTCAACCTGTGAAAATTTTGATTACAAAAATATCAAAGGGGAGCAGGCGCGAACGGCTGTTCCCGACCTTTTCCCCTTTGCTGTTTTTTTGATTCAAACAAATGTAGGAAAAATGCACTAAAAATTAGCAGATTTTTATACTTTCGATGCTGATGGAAATTCTAAAAATTCTAAATCAACCTTTCCCAAATGAGCATGGACTTGCTCGCGGATTGCGCTACGTAACTGCGGCTGCGGTATTCGTGTTTTTGTTCCTGTACATCATTCAGCCGTTTGGAATGGACGACTATCCTGACTCAAAATTGGCGTTAAGTGCAGGTTTTGGTTTAGTGACTTTTTTGGCGGGGGGCTTATACGAGGTGATAACTCATCTGCTTTTCGCCATAAAAAAAGACCTGCCAACTTGGACATTAGGTAAGTGGATTTTAAATACGCTTATGATGGTAACGTTTATTGCTGTGGGCAATTATATTTTCCAGTGGCTGATGGGATTTGTTGATCATTTTTCGATTTGGGGGATATTAGGAATGGCATTCACTACTTTGAAGGTAGCAGTATTTCCGATTGTTTTTTTGGGAACGGTTACTTACTTCCGTAGCCTGCGAGCGAATGAAAAGGTAGCAGAGGAAATGAAAATTGTTCCAGTTACAACGCTTACAGAAAAACGCATTCAAATCACCGCAGCGAATGGAAATATAGAGCTAGAACTTGCAGAAAAGGATTTCTATTACGCCGAAGCTATGCAAAATTACGTCAGCATTTTTTATCAAAATGGAGATACGTTTAAAAAGCATATCGTTCGCAATACGCTCTCCGCGATTGAACAACAACTCGCTGATTCTTTGATTATTCGCTGTCATCGTTCCTACCTCGTTAATCGTCAGGCGATTACTAAAATCGGTGGAAATGCACAGGGACTTAAATTGTCTTTGCGCAATCTGACGGATACGATTATTCCGGTTTCCCGTAAATTTATTCCTAAATTTCGCTGATTGGAGGACAGACACTCTTGTCTGTCTAATTTAGTTAGCGTCATGACAGACAGGAATATCCGTCCTCCAGAGTGGGACGAATAGCATTCACCTTATTATTCGTCAAATTCACTTTGTCATTCGTCCCAAGTCTTTGTGAATCAACCCTTTAGCCAGCAGCGCTTTATTTTAAAAATTACCTTGCAGCATATTAAATATAAAAATATCGCGCATGGAAATTTTAAGTAAAGCATTATTAACAATACATATCATCGCTGGATTTAGTAGTCTAGTCTTATTTTGGATTCCCGCTTTTACGCGTAAAGGTGGTAAAATTCATAACTTGATTGGACGCTGGTACGTTCGCGGAATGTGGGTCGTTTTAGCAACGGCAGTAGTTTTGAGTATCGAAAATTTTGTGGAGGGAGATATTCAGTCCGCTATCTTTTTGGGCTTTCTCGCCATTTTGACCGCGAATCCATTGTGGTTTGGAATTGAAATTTTAAAAAATAAAAAATCGCTTTCTCCTGCGACTCGACGGATGCATTTCTACCAAAATCTGTTGCTGTTTGTAACTGGAGTCGTGCTATTAATATATGGAGTCAGTTTAGGTGGAAATGGCATATTAATGATGGTATTTGGCATACTAGGGGTAGGTAATGGTGGAATGTTAATACGGTTATTTAAAGACACCTATCAACCACGTCCGTGGATCGTGGAGCATTTTGCTGGTATGATTGTTGGTGGAATCGCGTCACATACGGCATTTTTTGCTTTCGGTGGAAGTCAATTTTTTCAAGGCATATTTACGGGATATCTGATTATGATTCCGTGGGTTGCACCGACGGTCATTGGATTATTAGCAATCCGAATTTTAGAGAAAAAATATCAACCTAAGTAACGGCAAAACAATAACTCCATCATTTGGACGGTTTCTTTTATCCTCATTTCCCCTTTAAAATCAGTCATAGTATCAACAATACTCCTTCTTTTAAAAGAAAACTGAGAATAAAATTAATTCGTCTAAATTGACGGACTTATTATTTCGTCGTTACTAAGTAAGTGAGAGGACAGAAAAGAGACCGTCCCGAAGTATTTCGGGACTGACAGAAGACAGGCTGCCCAATTCGTTGAAAATCAATCCTTTGTGTGCATTCTTATCTTCTGAATAAAATTCACTTATTTCTGTCCAGTTGCTTACTAAATAATAACCTTCTTATTAATTTTAAAATCGAATAAACAAATGATTATCAGAATTTTCACTTTCCTAATATGTATTTTTAGTTTTAATATTGTCTCCGCTCAGTTCCTTTATCCCAATTATCTAAAAGGGGATTTAACGAAAAAGCAATTCATTTTTACGGATTTACCTGAAACCAGAACTGCTATTTTTCAAAAGAAGAAAGACGAATCTGAATCTGAGGAGTCTAATAGTTACGAATTTTGGCAGGAGTATTTAGAAGAATATTGGTATTTGACGGATGACTATCAGGTTTTACCTTTCGATGAAGCGTACGCCATATCCCAAAAGGATAAGAAAAATACGTATTTGGTACAAATTGGTCGATTGGAATCTAGTAGTTATGGTTCTATTTATACATTACTGCGCGTTATGAGTCCATTTTCTCCCCGAGGTCAAACGGCATATTCGGTTGTTTTAGGTTATCAAGTAGAGGCGGCCGATATTGTTTATGGATTACTTAATTTACAAGAGACATTTACCAACAGGAGTAAGTACACCACTAAATTCACCCCCAAAAGTGCGGTAAAAGTAAATGGTAAAATGCTGAAAGAAAAGACGCTTTATTATGGCTACGTCAAATCGGCAAAAGACAAAAAGAAGATCAAAGAAAATTATCCTTATGCAAGTAAACTTGCTTCATCCGAAGAAATAGAAAGCGCGATTTTAGAAAAGAAAGAGGGTATTCTAGTGATTCGGCAGTTTCAGCTTGCGGGCTTAGTCAATACGCCGAAGTCGAACTTTGTGGTTTATTCTACCAGTGACGGGGCGATTGTTACGCATGCGATTGCGAAGAATATCAGCGGTGCGATGAAAGCATTTGCGAATGATGTGAAATAACTATCCTCGCTAGGGTGCAGCTTTTCGCTGCGCTCTAGCTTTGTAAGTTTTAACTAGGCTTTCCTCACAATTTCCTCGCAATCAGCACTCCGTCGCGCACAGGAAGTAGTAAGTTTTCCACTCGCGTATCATTATTCACTTTTTCATTAAACGCCTGAATGGTTTGCGTATCGCGATCCGTTGCGCCCATCACGACTTTATTGCGCCACAAGACATTATCCGTAATAATCAAACCGCCCGTTTTGACTAATGGCAGCACCATTTCATAATATAGATCATTGTGATTTTTGCCTGCGTCGATGAAGACGAGGTCGAAAGGTGTTGCTAAGGTTGGAATAATGGTTTTGGCATCGCCCGTGTAACTGTCGATTTGCGCGGCGTAATCTGATTCCGTAAAATACTTTTGGCTAATATGACGAATTTCGGGATTTACTTCGATAGTGCTGATTTTTCCATCGGGCGCGAGTCCTTCTGCCAGACAAAGCGTTGCATAACCCGTAAAAGTGCCAATTTCTAAAATGTGTTGTGGACGCATCAGTTTACTCAACAAACTTAAAAAACGTCCTTGCAATTCACCGCTGGACATTTGTGGTGCGAGCGTTTTTAGATGTGTCTCGCGATCGAGGCGGTAGAGGAGATCGGATTGAGGTGAAGAATGAGCGGTACAATATTGGTGGAGTGCGGTGAGATCGAGCATTTTTTTAAGGCAAACTTACAGAATGTAAAAGGTAAAAGACTAAATGTAAAATGTAAAAGTTAGTGTGTCAATCATTTTTCTACATTTTGTCAAGTTGATCGAGTAGCCACGCCTTCTCCGTCAGCGGATTTGCTTCTTGGATTTCGGCTTTTAATTTTTCTTTTTCCTCGCGGTCAAAGGGATTGACTTTTACGAGTTTGCGCGTGTAGCGCAAGAGATTTTTAAAAGTCGCTTTGTGGTAGCCGATGACTTCTTTGCGTTGTAGATAAGTCCGAGTAGATTCGAGGAGGGCGTCGAGTAGGTCAATTTCGTCGGTTTCGTAATAAATCTGCAAGAGCATGGTTCGTGCTCCAAGCGTCATAATTATATCGTTAAACTCTGCCTCTTTTAGTAGCTCCCGCGTTTTATCATAATTTTTGCGCTCAAAATTTAATCTTGCTAAGGCATGATAAACGAAGCCCTGACGATATTTTTCATCAACGTACTGCTGATAATCATTAATAAAGTTTTCCGCCCACTGAAATTCTTTGGCTTTGATGGCAATTACAAAAACGTTGTAAAATGTCCAACGTGAGATGCGCTCGCTTTCAATTAGGATTTTGTTTTCAAAACCTAATTTGTACATTTCAAAAGCTTCACGAATATATTTTTCTTGTCCCGTGTTCATCTTTCCAATGCAATAATTGATTGACATTAAATAAATATCTCTGATTTCAGGTTTCGGAAAATGATTAGTATAGCGGTATATTTCATTTTTTAAATCAAAATATTTTTCTTCTCCTTGATACAATTTAACGCCATAGTAATAAATCGCGATTGCAGGAATTTTATTTATTAATTCTTCTTTTTCTACATAGCCCAATACTTCTTCTAAAAAACCCATATCGTATTCAGCTTTAAAAGCTCGCTGGTGAGCGAACATTAAGCAGGTTTGTCTTAATTTATCAGTCAAGAATGTAGTCTCTAGAGCGTTTGATACATCTTGAAGATTCATCGATACATTTCGCTTTGATTGTTTTTCTAAATAAAGATATTTTTCTTGTTCTAAAGAATAATTGTTTTGATGATAGTAACTGTTTCTATAGAGAGATTTTTCTTGACTTTTTTCAGCTTGCGTTATGGTTTTTTCAAATGCATTATCAATTCTACGTTTGCGATAAACGCTGGCTAATGCTATCTTTGCCTTCACATCATCACTTAATAGTTCTTGATACATCAAAAATTCTTCGATGACTTTTAATAAAAAATAGATTACTTGCCGCATTTTGGCATCATCAAACGTTTCTCCTTTATACACCTTACCGAACACCTTTTCTTTTACCACATATTTATCTTCTAAATAGCGGTCGTTTTTTAACAGATATTCAAAGAGAACCAATACATCTTTACGCTGGTTATGGGCGGGTGATTCCAACCATTTGCGTAGCAAACGTATCTCCTTTTTCGTTAAAGTACGGAAAATGTGAATTAAACGACTTTTTTTCATCTAAAAATGAATGATTTTTGTCAACAAAAATAAAAAGTGAATATTTGATTTAAAAACTTGAAAATCAGATATTTATGAATAGTTGATGGTGATTTTGAAAAGTAAAATTAATAATTTTTTATCAACAAATACCGATTTATGTCTTTGATTTCGCATATTATCTGCTGCATCTTTGTATCATCAAAGAAACAACAACCCATGAAGCTACGACAACTGTATAACGTTTTTTCTATAAGGTTAAAGAATTCCAGGGTAGGAAGTATCTTGAACGCTCGTAACGGGATTATACTTCCTATCTATTTTTTACTCGCTTTAGGAATAACTACAGTAGCAAATGGGCAAGGTTTTGAAAAAGTATTTGGAGGAAATAACGCTGATTTTGGAGAAGCTATTATTACCACGGAGAATGGAGGTTACGTTTTAGCTGGATTTAGTGAGTCTTTTGGTGATGATAACGATTTAGATATATATGTGATTCGGACGGATGTAGATGGAGATGTGTTGTGGGAACGGACATACGACGAAGGTTTTATCGAACATGGATACGCATTAGTAGCGACTGCAGATGGCGGTTTTTTAATCGCAGGTGATCGAAGAGCAACACAAACTGCTGCTTTCAATGCTTACTTAATAAAAATAAACGCGAACGGTGATTTAGAGTGGAGTAAAGAATATGGAGATGAATTGAGTCACCAACAAGCATTTGCAATAATTCCCGCTCACAATGGCGGATATTTATTACTTGGTCGGTCAGAAGAGATTGACTTTAATCCGAATGATGAAATTGATGAAGATGATCTTGCCGTCTATTTAGTTGCTGTTGACGAAAATGGCGAACTACTTTGGGAAAAGCAATATGGGGATGACGAAAATCAGGAAGGATTTGATTTGACAACTTATGCAGATGGTTATGTCTTAGCTGGTAAAACGGTGAATACGCAAACCGAAAGTACAGATGCTTATTTGATTAATATTACTGCTGATGGCGAAATTATTTGGGAACAGACTTATGGTGGTCCCGAAACAGACATCGCAAATGCAGTGATGACCACTAACGATGGAAATATCGTCTTTGCGGGTTCAACGGGCTTTAATTCTAATGTTTATTTGACTAAAGTCGATGAAAACGGCGATGAAATTTGGTCAAAAAGCTTTGGAGGTATCTTTGGTGATGAAGCTTATGATTTGCTAGAAACCGCAGAAGAAGATATCGTAATTGCTGGAATTACTGAACGTAATGCTTTAAACATTGATTTGTTTTTAACGAAAGTAAATCAAGAAGGTAATGTCATTTGGGAACGTTTTTTAGGTAGCAATACCGATACAGAAATCGCTCCTGGTCTAGCTGCTACTGATTTTGGTTATGCTTTAGTAAGTTCTACCGGTGAATTTGAATTTGATTTGATTCCCGACACTTACTTAGTTACTACCGATAGTGAAGGTGTTTTAAACTCCACCTATATCCGCGGTTCAGTATTTAGCGACACAGATAATGATTGCCAGACTAATGAAGCCGTGGATGAACCTTTAGAAGGTTGGTTAGTAAAAGCAGAAAGTGAAACTGCCACTTACTTTAGCACCACTGATGCGGAAGGAAAGTATAACTTACTAGTTGATACTGGACGTTATAACGTGAGTGTACTGGTTCAGAATGATTATTGGCGACCTTGTATTGATGACTTTAATATCAATCTTAGTCAACTTTATGATACCATTACGCTGAACTTTCCAATCGAAGCAGGAATTGCTTGTCCTTTCTTACAAGTGGATATAGCTGCGGGAAGTTTGAGCGATGGTGACGACGTAACTTATTACATCGAGTACTGCAATACTGGAACGGCAACCGCACTGGATGCTTACGTAGAGGTTTCAATTGATAGTTTATTAGCCATTAATAATACCACAATTCCAGTTGCTAGTAATGTAGATAGTACTTATCGATTTGAAGTAGGAGATATCGAAGTTGGTGAATGTGCTTCGTTTGCAATCAATGCAATCCTAGATTGTAGCGGATTTATTACGGGGCAAGCACAACGCGTAAGCGCACTGATTTACCCAAACGAATACTGTAACGAACCCGATGAAAATTGGGATGGTTCAAGTGTCGCGCTCAAAGGAGCATGTACGACTGACTCTGTAAAGTTTGAGTTGAAGAATATTGGCACGAATCCAATGGAGGATTCATTACAGTATTTCATTGTAGAAGATTTAGTTATCTTCTTAAAAGACTCCTTTAAACTCGAAGTCAGTGAGTCTTTTCCCGTGTCTTTCCCCGCTAACGGTTCTACTTGGCGGATGATTGCCGACCAATCGGAAGGACACCCTGGACAAAGCTACCCAACAGTAGTAGTCGAAGGCTGTGCAGGTGAAGATGGCGAAGCAATAAGTACAGGATTTGTAACGGCATTTCCTGAAGATGAAAATGACCCTTTCATTAGTATTGACATCATAGAAAACGAACCATTTACCGAAGCTATCCAGCTGAGAGGCTATCCCAAAGGCTACGGGGCGGACAAAATGATACCGCCAAGCACCGATTTAGAATATCAGGTACGTTTTCAAAATTTGACTGAAGATACTATTACTAGTGTGATTATCCGCGATACCTTGTCGTCCATGTTAGATTTGGCGACTATCCAGCCCGGAGCCAGCAGTCACCCTTACTTCTTTGAAGTATATGGCAACGGGGTTTTGAAATTTACTTTTTTCGATTTACAACTTCCACCTTACAACGGCAGTTCGGCTAGTGCAGAACACGTGGGATTTGTATCGTTTAAAGTAGCGCAACAGTCCAGCAATCCGACTCACGCAATGATTGAAAACCGCGCTGCCGTCTATTTAGGCTACGACGCTCAACAGTTG
>JBGCES010000261.1:0-13480 GCA_045106545.1 Saprospiraceae bacterium | reverse complement strand
CGATTTCCCGCTTCCCGACACGCCCGTCACACAGACAAAAGTTCCTAACGGAATTTTGATACTGACATTCTTTAAATTATTCCCCGTCGCGCCTTTTAACTCAAAACTTTTACCATTCCCCTTTCGTCGTTTCTTGGGTACTTCGATTTTTTTAATGTTCCGTAAATATTCTGCCGTTAGCGTGTTTTTTGTTAGGAAAGTTTCTGGAACACCTTGCGCCACTAACTCGCCGCCCAATTTACCGGCACCTGGACCTAAATCAATCAAGTAATCAGAAGCAAGCATAATATCTTTGTCGTGTTCGACGACTAAAACGGTATTTCCAATTTCCGCCAATTCGCGTAAAGCTTCAATCAAACGCTGGTTATCGCGTTGATGCAAACCGATACTCGGTTCATCCAAAATGTAAGTAATTCCTGTCAGTTGGGAACCGATTTGCGTAGCTAAACGAATCCGTTGCGACTCCCCACCCGATAGTGTTCGCGCAGGACGATCCAAGGTCAAATAGTCTAATCCAACGTGGAGTAAAAAGCCTAAACGCAAGCGAATTTCTTTAATAATTTCCTTCGCAATCAGTCGTTTTCGATCACTCAATTGCGGCTCAATGGTATCCATCCACGAAGCGAGTTCGGAAATATCCATTTGCGCTAAATTGCCAATATTTCTTTCATTGATTTTGAAGTGGAGCGATTCGATTTTCAAACGCGCGCCTTCACAAGTCGGACAAGTTTTTATAGTCATAAATTCCTCTGTGAACTTGCGTGTTCGTTCACTACCAGAATCTTGATACCAACGCATCAGCATATTCACTAACCCTTGTTTCGCCAAATTGTAAGTGAAATCGTGCTGGCTATAACCCAATTTTACATTAAAAGAATCATTACCACCATTTAAAATAATGTCCAACGCTTCTTTTGGAATCTTATTAATCGGGTCGGTTAATTTGAATTTGAATTTCTTTGCAATTGCGCGTAATTGTTTGAAGGTGAGGTTTTGTCGGCTTTCGCCAAAAGGTTTAATTCCACCTTTGCTAATGCTTTTCGTATCGTCGGGAATGACCTTTTTTAAATCGACTGCATTGATTTTACCTAAACCTTTACAGCTTGGACACATTCCGTAAGGCGAATTAAACGAAAAGGAATTTGGTGAAGGTTCTTCGTAGGAAATGCCCGTTTCAGCATCCATCAAATGCTTAGAGTAAGAATGAACTGTTGCTTTTTCATGATCTAAAACGAAGAGTAAACCGTTACCCATTTTTAGCGCTGTACCGAGCGATGTTTGCAAGCGTTGTTCGCGTTCATCCGTCACTTTGATGCGATCAATTACGACTTCAATATCATGTACTTTGTAGCGATCAATCTGCATACCTGGCTCAATATCCAACACGACGCCATCCACTCGAACTTTGGTATAACCCTGCTTGCGAATCTGATCAAACAATTCCCGATAATGCCCTTTACGACCACGAACTAGCGGCGCGAGCAAAGAGATTTTTTCGTTTTTAAACTGCGTAAAAATGCGGTCCAACATCTGATCTTCGTTGTAGCGCACCATTTTTTTACCCGTCTTATGCGAATAGGCTTGTCCGACTCGCGCAAAAAGCAAACGCAGAAAATCATAAATTTCCGTCACCGTTCCCACCGTGGAACGCGGATTGCGCCCCGTCGTTTTTTGTTCGATGGAAATAACGGGACTTAAACCCGTAATTTGTTCCACGTCAGGACGTTCCATCTCACCGATAAACTGCCGCGCATAAGCAGAAAAGGTTTCCATATACCGCCGCTGTCCTTCCGCATAAATCGTATCAAATGCCAACGACGATTTTCCGCTACCGCTAATACCCGTAATCACAACCAGTTTATTGCGCGGAATCCGCAGATCCACATCTTTCAAGTTATGGACGCGTGCGCCGATTACTTCGATGTGATCTTTATTTTTCTTCTGTGGTGTAGTTTCTGCCATGAAATCTTACTGTAATTTTAACTATTTACCATTCTCTCCATTCATCTAAATATTCCCCGTCTTCATCTAATCCTAGAACTGCTCCCATATGACTTAAAACTTCACATAGCCCCTCTCTTTCCTCTGTATCAATTGTACTTTCGATATTTTCGTCATTATCAATATCATTAAAGCGATAAACAGCGTTTTTGAAAGATTCAAGAATAATTTCTTTTGTGGTATCCTCTGGAAGTTCAATTAGTTCGTTTCTTAATCGTTCTAATTCAGCCAATAAATGTGGTTCCAAATCTTCATAAACCACAGGCAAGAATTTTTTAAAAACAACTTGATTCAACATTTTTGCTTTCATTTTTAGGTTTTTATTTAAAACAAAAATTATTTACAAATCAAAAGTAAGAAATTAATCAAACAATTTGTATTTTAAAAATCAAATTACTATCAATTGAGTTTAAGTTTACGTCAAGTAAATGATAACACTCCTATTAAGTTCATTCAAAAACAAAAAACACCATGATTCTTACCTCACAGTGTTTTTTGTTATCATATCATTTTTAATACGAATTACATTTTTATCCACTTCTGCTCACTTGCACTCGATTCTACTACTTTTTGAATAAAGTGCATTCCACGTACGCCATCGGCTACTGTAGGAAAATCAGTATATATAGCGTCCACTTCTTCGCCCGCTAAACGAGCTTGAATGCACTTTGCTACATTTTTATATACATTACCAAAGGCTTCTAAATAACCTTCGGGATGCCCTGCTGGAATACGCGTAGCTGCTTGAGAAGCTACGGAAAGCTCACCTACACCCGTACGTAGCAATTGCGTTGGTTGATCTAACCAAGTTGCGACTAAAGTATTGGGTTCCATTTGTCGCCATTTCAAACCGCCTTTCTCACCATAGATGCGAATATTCAAATCATTCTCCTCTCCTGCTGAAATTTGGCTACAGTGTAAAACGCCCTTCGCGCCATTTTCAAACCGCAATAGGACATTTCCATCATCATCTAATAGACGTCCATCTACAAAGATGCTCAAATCGGCGCAGACTTCGCTAATTTTTAAACCTGTAATGTACTCCGCTAAGTTCTCCGCGTGCGAGCCAATATCGCCCATCGAACCCGCGATACCTGAACGTTTCGGATCGGTACGCCAAGCGGCTTGTTTTTGGTCAGAATCTTCTAATTTAGTCGCTAACCAACCTTGTGGATATTCCACCACTACTTTTCTAACTTTACCTAAATCACCGCGCTTGATCATATCGCGGGCGTGTTTCACCATTGGATAACCCGTATAATTATGCGTCAGCGCAAAAGTTAATCCTGTCTCTTCAACTAAGCGCTGCAATTCTTCAGCTTCTTCCATGGAATAACAAAGCGGCTTGTCGCAAACGACATGAAAACCATTTTCTAAAGCTGCTTTAGCTGGTCCATAATGGACATGATTAGGCGTAACGATAGAAACGAAATCCATGCGTTCGCCTGCGGGCAATTGCTTTTCTTTTTCCATCATTTCCATGTATGAACCGTACACGCGATCCGCAGGAATGAATAATTCTTCGCCCGATTTTTTTGATCTTTCGGCGTTACTACTGAACGCGCCACATACCAATTCAATTTGTCCGTCAAGTGCGGCTGCCATTCGGTGAACGCCGCCGATAAAAGCGCCGATACCACCGCCGACCATGCCCATTCTGATTTTTCGCATATTTTTAGGAAGAAGTTAGACGTTAGAAATTAGACGTTAGATAAACTGTATTAGAAGTTTTCTAACTTCTAACGTCTAAAATCTAACGTCTTTTTAAGATTGGAAAGATAGAAAATATTAATAAAAATAAAAAAGCCGCACTCGGAAAGTGCGGCTTTTCTATACGTCATAGGTAGGAAATGCCTATTCTCTAATTAGTTCGTTACCAAATGGTCACTCGTTTCGAGGTCATTACTTATATCTCCGCCAAATAAACCTACTACCCGACGCTTTGCCCGATAAGCCAACCAATACATCACGGGAATCACAATCAACGTCAAAAAGGTAGAAAATACGAGACCGTAAATCACTGTCCATGCCATCGTTCCCCAAAAAGCGGCGTTATCGCCACCTGTGTAAAAGTTGGGAGAGAAGTCCGTAATCAAACCAAAGAAGTCGAAGTTTAAACCAATTGCCAATGGAATAAGCCCCAAAACAGTCGTAATCGCAGTAAGTAATACTGGACGCAAACGTGTTGCTCCACCAAGAATTACGGCATTGCGTACATCTTCCCGATCCATTTTCATCATGTTATTGACGCCCTTGGCTTCTCGATTACGTTGGACACAAATATTGATATAATCAATCAACACGATGGCGTTATTGACGACAATTCCCGCAAGGGAAATCACACCCACGCCAGTCATAACAATCACTAAATCCATACTGGAAAATACATAACCAAGCAATACGCCAATAAAGGAGAAAATCACCGATAGCATAATGATGAAAGGTGAAATGATACTATTGAATTGTCCTACCATGATGATCAGAATGGCGAAAAGTGCAACGAGTAACGCATTTCCTAAAAATGCCATATTCGCTGCCATTTCTTCTTGCTCGCCAGTAAATTTATATTCGTAACCACGAGGCGTATTGAATTCTGCTAATTCTGCTTGAATCTCAGCCACTACTTCATTCGGATTATATCCATCCAGTACGTTGGAATAAATAGTAATCATTCGTTCTTCATCCTTGCGGTTAATACTACTATACGTGCTAGAATAACTCACGTCCGCTACTGCGGAAATCGGTACTTGCGCGATTTTACCCGATGCCATATCACGAAAAGTGATAGATTGATTGAGTAATTCGTCCATGTCATAGCGATATTCGGGCGCAAGACGTAGTTGGATCGGATAGTCGTCATCGGGGGTTTTGAATTTGGAAATTTCTTTACCAAAAACGGAAGTCCGTAACGCATCCGCAATCGCAAAAGTGCTCACACCGTAGCGCGAAGCCGCTTCGCGGTCGATATTTACTAGTAATTCAGGTTTACCTAAATTCACGTCTTTTTTTAATTCTTCGATTCCACCAATACTTTTTAGATTAATAAAATTAATCATTCGCTCCGAAAACAAAGCCAGTGAATCAATATCGGTTCCAGTAATTTCAATATTAATGGGTTTTCCTACGGGTGGGCCATCAGCATTTTGCTCCACTACGATTTGTGCGCCAGGGAATTTATTGATTAATGCAGACCGAATATCGTCCATGATGGAGGTCGTATTAATCAATAAGCGCTCTTCCATAGGTACGAAAGCTACGGTCAAACGTGCTTTATTCGGTGACGCGCCAAATTCAGGACCTGCATTCGGATCGCTGGTATTCTCGCCAATTTGTGCCAAAACGGCATCTACATATTGATCATAAGGTGCAACGACTTCTGCTACTTTTGCTTCGATTTCGCGCATTCGTTTATCGGTAGATTCAATATCTGTACCCATCGGCAATTCGATAAAGGCATTGACATAAGCGGGTTGCGCAACAGGAAAAAGCACGACCTTGGGCATATTTGCACCTAAGAGCATAAAAGAAGCGACTAAGGCGAAGATAGTTCCAGCAAAAATGATAAACGGATTCGCGCCGCGCAAGGCAAAGCGAATGAAGTTATCGTAGCCTTTTTCTAATAAAGGCAGTACGCTATTTTGAAAACCAAAGGACGCGGGACGTAAAAGGAAGAAGTTGACTAAAGTTACACCGGTAGAAATCCACAAAATATTGCGTAGCCAAATGGTATCGTTTAAATGTGCCACTGCGGAAAAAATAAGCATGCTCAAACTCATGATTAATACATTCCGCAACTTGCGTTTACGTACTCTGGGGTCGTTTGCTTTTTCATCTACTTTCATAAATGCCGCAGTAAACACGGGATTAATGACCAACGCCACAAAGAGGGAAGAAAGCAAAACAGCAATTAACGTAATCGGAATATAACGCATGAACTCTCCCATCAAATCAGGCCAAAAAGCCAGCGGAATAAACGCTGCTAGAGTGGTCGCAGTAGAAATAATAATCGGCGCGGCAACTTCACCTGCACCCAATTTCGCCGCTTCCATACCTTCGTAACCTTCCTGAAAATAGCGGTAAATATTTTCCACCACTACAATCGCATTGTCCACCAAAAGACCGAGGGCAAGTATCAAACTAAATAGCAATACCATATTCATGGTGTAGCCAATAGCATTCAAGATTAAAATCCCCATCAGCATCGACAATGGAATGGCGATACCTACGAATAAAGAGTTACGCGTTCCAAGGAAAAGTAGTAAGACCAAAATCACTAGAATCATCCCGAAGATGATACTATTTTGCAGGTTGCTCACCATCATCTCAGTTTGCAGTGACATATCATTGAATAAGGTCACACTCATGTTAGCAGGCAACACATCAGCTTCGGCATCTCTGATTTCTTTCTTGATTTTTGCAGCAGCGGATAGTAGGTTTTGTCCTTTCTTTTTGATAACATCTAGTGAAACGACGGGTTCTAAATCTGCCCGAGCGATACTTTTTAAGTCTTCGTAGGTAAACTCTACATTAGCGATGTCTTTCAAATAAATCGAACGCTGAAATTCACTTTTTACAATCAGATTTTCAATCTCTTGGGTATTTTTAAATTCGCCGACGATGCGGATATTTCGCCGAAAATCATTGGTCAATAATTCCCCACCTGACATGGTAATATTTTCGCGACTTACGGCTTGTTCTACATCTGAAAAACTAACGCGTTGCGCTTGCATTCTTCGCAAGTCCATTTCAATTGCTACTTCACGATCGCGATTTCCTTTGATATCTACTTCGGAAATTTCGGGTAAACCTTCAACGATTTCCTCCAAATATTCCGCGTAATTTACTAATTCATCATTTGTAAAATTACCTGCCAAATTGATCGTCATAATTGGCAGTTCTGCGAAGTTGACTTCTAGCACTTCAGGATCATCCCGCATATCGTTAGGCAATTCTGAAAGCCCTTTATCCACGGCGTCTTTCAAACGACGATTGGCATCACTTAAATCAACATCTGAATAAAATTCAGCGGTGATGATGGAAAAATCTTGCAAACTTTTGGAGGTCATTTTTTTCAACCCATCTACTTCTGCGATTTCTTCCTCCAAGGGATCGGTAATTAAATTTTCGATATCCGCCGCCGAGTTACCAAAGTAAGGCGTTACGACAAAAAGCTGTGGAAAAGTGATTTCGGGATAAGCCTCCTTCGGCATGCTATTGTAGCTATTAATCCCAAACAGCATAAGCATAAATGCCAAAATGAAAATACTAATCGCATTATCAACGGCGAAGTTGGTGATACCAAACTTACGTTGCGATCTCTTTTTATTTTCTTCCATTATTTAAACGGTTGACGGCGGACGATTGACAGCTTGTCCCGAAGTATTTCGGTAGTTGACAGTCGCACGTTTCTTGCCGATTATTTTTTAAAACTATTTTTTTCGCTTGCGCAGTGTCTCTGACCTGTGCGTTTACTACTCGTGCGCAACTCGGGTTGTACAGACGTTTTATTAAACGTCTCTACCCAGCTTGAATCAACTGATTATCAGCAATACTACGCGCACCTTCATCAATCAGTGTCTCGTCGCCCGTTAAGCCTTTTTCAATGACAATACGCCCGTCGCCATTCATACCTGTTTCCACATATACCTTTTTAGCTACTGTTCCTTCTGGGCTATCGGCTTGGATGTAAACGAAGCTGCGTCCACTCACTTCTTGCTGTACTAATTCCATTGGGATGGTAATCGCATCTTTAATCGTTGAATCGTTTACTTTCATTTCCGCTAATAAGTTTGGTTTTAGTAAACCGCTACGATTGCTCAAAGCAATTTCTACTGGAAAAGTCCGGTTGGCAGGATCGATTTGACGACCAATCATGGAGATACGAGTTGCTTGGGATTGATTAATGGCAGGGAAGTTAACCTCTACGCTTTGTCCACGTTTTACTTTCGTTAAATACGTTTCAGGTAAGTCCACGACGACTTTTACTTTGCGGGTATTCAAAATTTGCACGATGGGCGCGCCTGGGCCAGCGAGTTCGCCTGCTTCTAAAAACACCATTTCAGCTACACCCGAAATTGGTGCGTAAACATTCGCTTTTGTTTTTTGGAAATTGAGGGTTTCTAAACTTTTCTCCAAACGTTCTTTGCTATTTTTAGCTTGTAAATACTGAATTTCTGAACCAATATTTTGATCCCACAAGCGTTTTTGGCGATTAAAAACTTCTACGGCTAATTCCAAAGACTTTTGCAATTCAGCCTCTTGTTTATCAATTTGTTCCAAGTCAATGACGGCGATCAGTTGTCCTTTAGTAACGTTTTGCCCTTCTTGCACATTCATTTGCGTGATGCGACCGCCGACTTCACTGCTCGCATTGACTGTTTCATCTGCTTGAACTGCACCTTGCAATTCAACGAAAGTTTTAAAATCACCCTTTTGTACGGCAACGGTAGTTACGGTCGTGCGTTTTTTCTCTTTAGCTGGTTCTAGTTCTTCGACTTCCGATTCGGCTTGCGCGATAAGCTTTTCCAATTCGCGCACTTCCATTTTTTTATTTTTAACGAACTCCTTTTTTGCCGCTAAATCAGCTGGAATTGCGTTCGGATCTTCGTCGCCACCGCCACAAGCAGAAAGTAGCAAAATAAGGCTGGCGAGGAAGGGTAAGGTTTTAAGTAATTTCATTTTTATAGAACGGTTAACGGTGGACGGTCGAAAGCGGACGGTCACACCGTAGTTATTTTGAGTGATTATGCCAGATGTTAAAATTTAAGGCATAATTTGTATTATTTTATTTAACCTATGCCATAAACTTCGCGATACTGCGATGTATGGCAGATGAAGTATTATTTACCAAGAGCCTGATCTAGTTTGATTTTGGCGCTTAATAAATCATACTTAGCTTGAATCAAATTCTGTTGCGTTTCAAATAGACTTTGCTCCGCCTGAGTCAATTCTACGCTGGAACCAACGCCTTCGCGGTACTTGATTTCGGAAGTGTTATAAATACGCCGCGCGAGTTCTAAGTTTCGACGTTGGTTCTTTAGGCGTTCTTGTGCCGAAAGATATTGCGTCCGCGCATTGGCTACTTCAAAATTGACCAATCGTTCGTAGTCGCGTTTCTGATTTTGTACCGTTTCCATATCTAAACGAGCGCGTTCGATTTTAGATTTTTTAGCAAAACCATCGAAAATTGGTACGTTTAGTTGCAATCCGACAACAGAATTTGGTACCCAAAAACCATCGTTGAAATTATCACCTAGCCATTGCTGCTGATAGCTCAAAAAGCCAGATAGAGAAGGTAAATAACCTGCGCGATTGACATCAATATTTAATTGATTTAATTCTAGTCCTTTATTAATCAAATTGTACTGTGGACGCAAGGTATAATCAATGTCGGAAGTTAATTCTTCGCCCGTAGCTGATACTAAAATCGCATCGATATTATCGGTAACGGTCAATGGTTTTTCAATTGGAAAACCCATGGCGAGTTTGAGTGCGTTAGCAGCTACTTCTTGCTGACGGACGAGGTTGTCGCGTTCCGTTTTGAGATTAGCGATGGATAATTCTAAACGATCTACATCTAATTGTTCGACAAAACCCTCTTTGTATAGCTGCTGCGTTTCGAAGAACAATTTTTCTAAATTGGTAATATTTTTATCTAATGTGTTAAGTGATTCTACTAGTAATAACGAAGGCAAATAAGCATCCATCACTTGGTCGCGAACACTGCGTTTGCGCACTTCTAAATCTTGCCGAACGTACTCTCGAAATCGACGTGCCGCTTTCACGGCAACGTTGTAAGAACCATCGTAAATCAGTCCACTTAGTGTTGCACCTGCTGTAAAGCTGTTTCTTAAAACAAAGGATACTTCACGACTAAAACCTTCTGGTAATTCGCCCGTTACGGGGTCGCGTGCGCCATCTACAAAAAGATCGGGCAAAATCTGAACAGGTAATTGTAAATAACGATTGAAGCCCACTTCCCCATTGACTTGTGGTAAACCGACGGCGCGGCGTTCGAGAATCTGCTGCTCCGCATCGGCAATGGCAATTTGTGCATTGCGAATGGTCAAATTATTATCGTAAGCGTATTGAACAGCTTCGTCGAGGGTTAACGATAATCCATTCTGTGCGGTCAGCGTTACGCTGAATAGCAGTAACAGAATTGGAATTGTGTTTTTGAGTAACATATTTATAGTTGGAAATTTATTAAGATCAATATTATTGTTGTGTATGCTTTTTATATAATTCGATGCCTTTGGGAGAAGCAATACCATGAATGTGGTAACTCATAAACTGCTCCATTAAGTTCTGCCGATTATACTTTTTTAGTGGAAAAATATCTTCATCTACTAATAAAGTCATTTGGCTGGTATGAAAACGGGCGATGATTTCTGTATTAATTTCTGACCGATATACGCCTTGCTGAATACCTCTTTCTAAATTTTCTTTTATTATTTCGTACATCCCTTCGTTATGCATTTGCTCGATGAGTTCCCAGCATTGTGGGTAGTATTTTTTTAGATCGTGCACTATGGTTGGACTCAGTTCGCGTAACTGTTCGGTGGCATGCCTAGCGCTCAAAATCATCTCGTGGATAGCATCTTCTGCTTTTGATTGAATGTCTAAGCAGGTTGCCATATCCTCTTGCATATGTTGCTGCACGACTTTTTTGATCAAATCGGCTTTATTTTCTACGTATTGATAAAGCGTCTTTTTGGAAATACCGAGTCGCCGCGCAATTTCATCCATAGTGATACTACGGATACCATAGCGCATAAAAAGTTCATCGGATTTTTTGAATATACGTTCTGCTGTTTTGCTCAAATTTTTTCTGCTGTTTGTGTTGGACTAGAATACAGCAAGAACGCAGGAAACTTTTAATGGTTTAAAAGTTTCCTTAGTTTTTTTATGATTTCTATCTGCTAATTAAAAATATAGACCAGTATAGTGAAATGTCGGATAAACGACGATACGAAAGTAGATGTGTGAGGACAGGTATAACTGGTAATTCGACTAATAAAGTGAGATTTTGGACGGGAGTTATAAACTGCTCGTAGAGATGAATTTTTGATAATCTTCGGGCGTATCCAAATCTATGTCACCCTGGGGAAAGTCTATAAAAACTAGTTCAGAACGATGTTTTACCATCACTTTCTTTGCGCCTTTATCTGCTTGTAGCTGACGGAGTTCTGCGAAGAATTGGCGTGGTAATAAAGCAGGAACACCGAAACTATTATGGTAACGTGCGACAATTATTTTATTGGGAAATTGCTGATGCTTTTCAATAAGTTGAGCAAATAATTTAGTCGTTAGATAAGGTTGGTCGCAGACCGATAGTAAAATAGCGGAAGGAGAAAGTTGTTGTTCATCTAGGTATTTCAGAGCGGTGGTTAAAGACGTTCCCATGCCTTTTTTGTAATCGGGATTCATCAAAATGGTCGTTGGAAGATCAATTAAAACAGGATTGATACTTCCTGCACGTGCACCTAGAATGGTTAGAACAGGGAAATCAGGTTGAATCGTTAATAGCTTTTTTAAAGTATGGACGATTAGAGGTTCACCCTGGATATCCAGCAATTGCTTAGCTTCACCCATGCGTTTGGCTTGTCCTGCTGCTAGTAGTACGCCGATGATATTACTGTTTGCTATTTTATAATTCATATACTTTTTGAAAAGAAAAACCTGCGTATCGTTGTTGCAATGCAGTGAAATTTTTGGTCATGCCGAGCATAAAACCACCACCACCTGCGCCACAAAGTTTGAGTTTAAAAATATTGCTACTCAACCCGTCTAACCATATTTGTCGAAGTGATACTGGAATCATTTCTGAAAAATACTTGAATTGGAAAAAGGAAATTTCGTGCAGCAATTGAAAAAGCACTTGCCACTCCGCTTGTAGAAATGCAGAAATCGCATCGTTGGAAGTGGGAATTAGTTCTACTTGACAGCGTTCTAAATAATCTTTTTGTTCACAATTAGCTAAAAAGGTTTGTACATAAGGTCCGGTCTTACGAGGAATTTTAGTGTCTAAGAGAAAGATGGTATAACCTGTTTTTGCATTCATTGCTGGTAATTGAACGGTCTGAATACCTACGTCAGGTGTGATCACAATGGCTTGATTTAGATAACAGATTAAAGGGTCAGTTCCTGAACTTGAGCCATGAAAGTGGCTTTCTAGTTGTGCTAATTCTTGTTTTAGTAAAGTAAGATTTGTTTTCTTTTTAATACAAAATTGATCATAGACAGCAGCGACAAATGCCCCTGAACTACCCAATCCATACCCGATAGGAATATTAGAAACAAAGTGAATTTGAGCATTGATTTGCTTTTCTAAAGCAGTAAGATCGATGGATGCTAATAATTGTTTAGCTCGATTTAATTCTTTCAAATATGTCACAAAATCAGTAAGCGGGTATTCGATTTTGGTATCTTCTTTGGCATAATTCCAGTTTCCACCATAAAATGGAAGTGGCATTGCTAGAGCTTGTGCTCCCTTTAAGACGATATGTTCGCCGAGCAATAACAATTTGGCAGAATAAAATTTTTCAGTTATAGTCATAGGATACGGATGACAAGGACTTAATAGCGTAGGCAGTTACTTTAGATCAACATTTTTAAAATCACTGTAAGAGTGAGTGATGAGATCTTTTTCATGAATACCGAATAATTGTAAATAATACTCGCATTGTTCTTGTAGTTGAGTTACGGTAAAGGGCGTTGTTTTATTTTGCGCTTCAATTTCTACAAAACTGCCTAGTCCTTGCACTTCATCGAGGTGAAATTTAACATTTTCAATAAAATAGATAGCCCGTTTTTTATCAACTATTACTTTGATACCTAAGGCTTTGCTTAGTACGGTCTTTAAATTACGCTCAGGATTAGAACGATACAAGCTAACTTCAGAAGATTTTGGGCCAGCTTGATCGGGGCGTTCATAGTGAATTAAGAAGTTTTCAATATTGCCTTCTCGCAGTTTTAAACGTCCGTTTGAAACATTGAAGTACGTGTCGATTTGGTGATCAATTCCATGAAAAGTAGCATTATTATTTTCTAAAATTGCACGAATTTTTGCAGATGAATGACAACGCGCTTTAATTTCAATAGATAGAAATGACATAAACGGTGTGCTTAAAAGATTTATGTTTAAATTATAAAATAAGTGACAAAATATAATGTCACAAACTAGCTTATTTTTTGATGGGAAAAAGATTGCGCTAGAAATACGTTAAAACAGAAAAAATACGATTCTTTTATCGAATTTCATGAGCTATTATTTGAGTATTTCCTGTCACTTTTATTCTTCTTGTATTAAAAGATAAATGCTTTTAATAACATCTTTTTTTATTGATTTTGGTTTAAGTGAAAGTTGTCTTTGTGTTTTTTGTTGCCAATCTCGTCTGACATGTTGCCGTTCAGAAAGGAATAGTTGCTCTTCAAGTTTATCTTTGAATATGAGAAAAATTCCTTGCCCCATTGCGAT
>JBGCES010000260.1:0-8833 GCA_045106545.1 Saprospiraceae bacterium | reverse complement strand
GGCTAAATTTTCAGCATCGGAAATCGCGCGATGTTGAATACCTGTGAATTCATATCCTTCGGCGATAACTGCCCGACGTAAACCTTTGGGTTTAGGTAAGCGGAGAATTTCTTTGTATTGTTGACGGACGTCAATGTGTTCATCTACCCACTCTGATTCCAAATCGTGTAATTCGCAATCGCGAATCAATTGCTTGCGGTCAAAATTACCCCAAGAGCACAGCAAATATTCTTCATCGTAAATTTCTGCCCAATCGATAAAGTCATCAATGACGCGTGGAAACTTCTCTGCTCGATTCACATCGACTTGTGTAATCGTGGTCAACTCTTGACAAAAAGCAGATAGATAAGGATTTAAGATAGGACGTACAAAGCGCGAAAAAGTATCTCGGACTTCGCCATAGGCATTGAGATAAACTGCTCCGATTTCAATTGTTTCTTGTACTTTAGAACGCGGTCTGCCTTTCCAGCAAGTCGCTTCTAAATCATATATAATAAAATTCACAGGATAGTATTTATTAAGTACAATGACAGAATTAGTAAATGATGGAATGAATGAATTTACCCTGATAGTCAAACAATTATGTCAATCTACTTAAGTAGGTTGACAGATTTAAGACGTTAGACGCTGGACGTTAGAAAATTGATACTCAGTGAGTTATCTAACGTCTAATATCTAATGTCTAACGTCTTCCTACTTAGTATTACCGAATTAATTATTTCGGCGTTCCCAACTCACATTTTTACAAATAATTGGCTGTTACGTCCCATTTTTGTTTGAACAACTAACTGATAAACGCCAGCGTTCAAATCACTTAATGGTAAAATTAATGGATTCGTACCAGTTTCTAAACGTAGCGTTTGGTGGATAAGTTCTAGCTGACCAAGTAAAGAATAAATTTGAACTTTTGCAGTAGCGATTTCTGGACTAATAATCTCAATTTGTATTTGCTCGCGGACGGGATTAGGAGCGATATTCGTCACGACAAAGGATGTTGGTAGGATAGGATCAATTGCAGTAGCGATACAGTTATCAACTTCGTAGGAGTAGAATCCTAGTGGTGCTGGAAGTGGACGGTTGATAATTTTTCCAGAATTAGCAATCGCAGAAAAATAGTATTGAATAGTAGTACCACTAATGGCATTTGGTAAAGTGATTGCGAAGTCATTCATTGATAGCGGCGATAATTCGTAGGCAGTAAATGCTTCGTTTGAGTTCGTACGGTAGTGAATATAAGCTTCGCGTACGCCCGATCGATGTTGAATAGTAGTCTTAAAAGTTGTGTTTTCATCTTGTACACATACCTCTTTGACTTGTTCATGGGTAATCAAGAGCGGCTCTTTTACTCCGATTTCTTTGGTGACACAATGGATCGCTCCATACTGTGGGATAATGCCATTACAATCAATTCCGACAATTCGATAACCTGGTTTGGCGCGCTGCCAAATATCTAATGCAATGCTATCATAGGGAATACCATAAGTAGGAACGAGTACTGTTTTATTAACAAAAAGTGCATTGATATAAGTTCTAAAACAGGGTTTACCAATCGCACTACAGCCAGCTGATTCTCCCAACGGCACACCTGGAAATTCTCCGTATTGATCTGGTGGCATCGCAATGCGAATGATCTTATAATCGTTACCGAATGGTGTTTTTAGCGTTTTAAAATAATCAACATTTGCTTCCAGTCGTTCATAATCGGCTGCTTCGGGTGGGTATTCGCCAAATAATATCGTCTCCTCATCAATTATTTTCATGTACATATCCACATGATGAATGACGTCGTGTTGCAACTTGGGAAGAATATGATAGTTTTGAATACCCATAAAATCTGCAGCGGTCTGTTGAATATCACAGCCTTCGCAGAAAGAATTACGATTGTTGACCAGCTCTGAAGAAAAAGCATTACCCATTCCATCCGTTAAAAAATTTCCACCATCTAGCCGCAAAGCATATTCATCAAGAGTCGTGCTGTAGAGTGGGACACCATAATGTTGAGCAAAAGCAGCGGAAGGAACGGTGTCTGCTTGAGGGTGTGAAGTGTTGTATTTCCAGTCAATAAAGAGTAAGGTATCAACCGAATTAGTATAAACGGTATGCGCACCATAATCTCGAATCCAAATACGATTGGTTCCTCCTTCGATGGGGCGTAAAGTAATTTTAGTATTTTTCGTAGTACCGTCCGGCTGAGGAATATCGAATTCTAATCGGTCAATTCCAGAGATATTAAAAAGCCTAGATTTTATTTTATTACAAGCATCGCAGAGGATTACTACATCACATTCCTCTTTTACTTCCACAGCGATACGCGCTAGTAAAGTATCCCGTTGCGAATCATTCCAAAAGGCAGACCAAGTGATCGCTACGGAGGCGAGCTCCTCCCATTCCGCCATTGCTCGCACTGGAGAACTAGGCGGTTGAGTAATACCAATCGTAAATGATTTGGTCGAAGGTTGGTTGATTGAAAATAAATTATCGTCTCCTCCTTGCTGACTGAAAGAGAAAGAAAAAGTATGAAGAAACAAAAAGAGTAGCAGGTATTTACAGCTTAACTTTGGCATTTGATAATAAAAACTCGTAATTATATTGCTTAAAATTACACTTTTTAAATCATACCTGCAAATACACGATTTAGAATTATCAGTAACAAATTACTATTGGAAGAAGTTTTGAATTTATATGGCGGATGACAAATACTATAGAAATCCAATTTAATTGTTTTTGTAATAGGGTATATATTATTAAATATTTGAGGAAATTGTTATATTCGCATTATTATTAGTATTTCAATTAAGTATGTCATCATATATTATTCGCTCAGCAACAGTTGCTGATATGCCCGCTGTTCACAATTTAGTACGTGAATTAGCGATTTATGAAGGTGAGGAAGCAGCATTGACTGCTACTATTGCTGATTACGAATCAGACTTCCGAGAAGATGTTTTTGAAGTACAGGTAGCTGAACAAGAGGGAGAAATAGTTGGAATAGTTTTGTACTATCTGACTTATTCTACTTGGAAAGGTAAAATGTTGTACTTAGAAGATTTTGTCGTCAAAGAAGCTCATCGTAGGGCTGGTATTGGACAGCAATTATTTGATACTTTTATTGAAGTAGCTCGAAAAAAAAATTGCCGAATAGTGAAGTGGCAAGTACTAGATTGGAACGAACCTGCGTTAAATTTTTATAAACGCAACAATGCCATTATTGAAAAAGAATGGTGGAATGGAAAGATATTTTTAACTACCGACGTATAGGTATTTTTACCTATTATTGTAAGTGTTTTACTGATAGATAGTATTTAGACCGTGTATTTTCTTGCATTTTAAGTTATTTACACGTAACTTTATGTAATTAAAATATATTTCCCAGATACCTAAAGATATAGTGTTTCATAGTGTGAGGGGTAACGACTTCGGTCGTTGCTCCTTTTTCTATGTGTGAATTAAGGAATCATGAAAAAACGTTACCTATTTATCCTTTCTTTATTCTGTTTAGGTATTTATGGATTGACACAGTTTTCGACTTACGCAGCAGGAGACCAGTTTTCTACGGTTCTTTTGCAACTAGATACTACTCAAGTCAATCGCGTTATTATTACGCCTTCTGCAACTAAGAATCAGATTCAATTTTATCGCTTGCCAGATCTTGGATGGCAAGTTACTTCAGGAAATGTAAGCACACCTGCACTGATTGAAACCGTCAATGATCTATTAGTAGCATTGAATAATGTGCAGACGACGCGAGTGGTGACCAATCAAGAAACAGATTGGGAGGATTATGGAGTAGGAGAGGAGGCATTACAGATCGAAATCATCACACAAGACGATCAGATAGAACGTATAATTGTAGGTGGTCGAGCACATTTAAAAGCAGCTATGATAGATACGACTTTTGCCCGCATACCCAACGAAAATGAGGTATATGCTTTAAAACAATTTACTCGGCAAATTTTTACTCATCCATTTCATTTTTACCGACAACGGAAAGTACTACAAATAGATGATTATCAGGAAGTTAATCGAGTAGTTTTAGAGCAAAAAGATACTTTGTTGAGGACGAAAGAGGGTTGGAAAAGCACGATTGGAAGAACTATAGATTCTACACAACTTTCTAATTACTTTGCTCAATTAAATTACTTGGAGGGGAGCTATTTTGCAGACGATTTCGATGAAACTCAAATAGCTACTTTACCGCATCAGGAATTAATGATTAGTGGCGATAATATAAATCCTACTGTACAAGTGAAAGCATATTTTGATTCTACGGCTACCTTACCTTTCATTATCCAATCTTCGCAATTTCCTACTATATTTTACGCAAGTGACAGCAGTGGTATTTATCAAAAGCTGTTTGGAATTTTTGCAGATAGTATGCAATTTGAATGAGCTAAGTGTAGTTGAGCAAATTATAGAATAATAATCATTCACCAACGCGGAAGTTGCCCCAGCGTCCTTGAATTTTCATTACTTTCTCTAGAACATCGCGCACGCAACCTTCTCCACCTTTTTGCGAGGAAATGTATTGAGCAATATTAAAAAGCTCAGGAGTAGCATCTGCTGGACAACAAGGCATACCGACCTTTCGCATCACCCCAAAATCGGGTAAATCATCGCCCATATAAAGAATGGTTTCTTCATTCAAATCGTAGGCAAAGACGTATTCTTCATAAACTTCCAATTTATCATCTACACCGGTATAAATGTCTTTGATTCCTAAATTGCGTAGTCGGGTTACAACACCTTCTGACTTTCCGCCTGTAATAATACAAATACGATAGCCTTCTTCAATGGCTCGTTTCAGGGCATAACCATCTCTAGTACTCATTTTACGCAACAGTTTCCCATTGTTTAAAATTAGTATTTCACTATTGGTCAACACGCCATCTACATCAAAAATCAGCGTGCGGACATTTTTAAAACGTTCGAGTTGATTCATAATTAAGGATATTGGATTGGGGATATTGGATTGGGGATACTGAAATATCCAGCATCCCCAATCCAATATCCAAAATCCCAATTACTGATTATCGCGCCATTCGTACACCCACTTTGCTTGGATTTGCTCCAAGTGTCCCTCGCTGCTACCATCGCGTGTCCCTTCGAAGTGTGGAATTTCTAAAATCCAATCTAGTAGTTGGGTAAAGCGAACGCGGTAGATTTTACTTTCTGTAAAGTCATCACCAAAACGTTCGTATAATGCCATCGCAATGTCCTCATGTTCGGACCAGTTGATAGGCATATCGTCAAAAGATTCAAAAGCCATATTGTGATTAGTTGATTTAGTTAAATTAGTTGATTCCGTTTACTGAGTTGATTTATATTACTTATCGTCCACCAACTCAATGAACTACTGTTAATGCTCGTGCCCGATGATTTGCCTTTGGTCGGGAATAGTTACCTCAATTACTGCTTCGTCGTCTTCAATCACACATTGACAGCCGAGTCGGCTCTCCACACGCGGATTGATCGCACGATCAATGAAATCTTCTTCTTGATCCGAAATTTCCTTTAGGTAGTCTTCTCCTTTTTCGATATAAACGTGACAAGTACTGCAAGCGCAAACTTCGCCGCAGTTATGATTTAAATGCACGTCATTATCTTCAGCTACATCCAAGATCGTATTATTTGCTAATACGTTTTCGACCGTTTTGGGAGCAATATCTTTATCTTCAAAAAAGAATTTTACAGTTGCCATTTTACTATTATATTTGCACACTAATGAACTGATTATGAGCAATTTGAAAAGGCTGACTTTTCGTTATGTATTAGCGATGCTAAAAAAATCAGCTTTTGTAGTTGAAATCAGTTGATATTGCGAGTGTTGTTGAAATTTTCGCAAAATTAGTTTTAATAATTACTTTAACAAACGAGTATGAGAGAAGTTTTCACTAAATCATATTTGATCCAATCCAACTTTCGTACATTTTTTCTGTTGTATTGGATGTAATTAAAGTAATTATTGTTAATTTTACACTAAGTATTGACAAGCGCACAGATTTTCAGTTTGTAACAAAAACAGATTAAGTATTATTATATACTCTTTATACAAGTTGAAAACCTATGCTTCAGGTCACATTTTTTCACATTAAACTTATCCATAGACATGTCTAAGAAAGTCGCAATTAATGGTTTTGGACGTATTGGTCGGCTCACTTTCCGTCGCTTATTATTAAATAAAAATATTGAAGTTGTTGCTATCAACGACTTGACAGATAACGCTACTCTAGCGCACTTATTAAAATATGATTCTGCTCAAGGACCTTTCGATGGTACTGTAGAAGCAGGAGAAAACGAATTGATCGTCAATGGCAAATCAATTGCTGAAATGTCTGAGCGGAATCCTGAAAACTTGCCTTGGGGCAAAATGGGCGTTGATGTAGTATTGGAGTGTACGGGGATTTTCCGTACCAAAGAGAAAGCAGGTTTACACTTAAAAGCAGGTGCAAAAGATGTCGTTATTTCTGCTCCAGCAAAAGGTGATGGTGTACAAACTATCGTTTTGGGTGTAAATGACGATGAATTGGATCGCCGTAAGAATGTATTCTCCAATGCATCTTGTACCACGAATTGTTTAGCACCAGTGGCTAAAATTATCAATGATAACTACGGTATCAAAGTAGGTTCGATGACGACTACTCACGCCTATACTTCTGACCAACGTATCCAAGATGCGCCACACTCGGATTTGCGTCGTGCACGCGCAGCAGCGTTCAATATTGTACCTACTTCTACGGGCGCAGCAGTAGCTACAGGTAAAGTAGTACCAGGTGTAGCAGGCAAATTATCTGCTATCGCGGTGCGCGTTCCAGTTGTAACTGGTTCAATGGTAGAATTGAACGTAATCTTGGAAAAATCGGTAACTGCCGAGGAAGTGAACGCGAAGTTCAAAGAAATGGCAGACGGACCAATGAAGGGTTACTTGGAATATGCAACCGATCCTTTAGTATCTAGCGATATTGTACGTAATCCACATTCTTCTATCTTCGATTCATTGATGACCGAAGTGAAAGGTGAATTATTAAAAGTAGTAAGTTGGTACGATAACGAAGCAGGATATTCTGCACGTTTAGCTGACTTGTGTGCACGTATCTTAAAAGTAGATTAAGCTGAAAACGTAATCGTTTTTGGTGACGGTTAAAAAGTAACTTCCTATTTTTCAAATGATTCTTTTTTTTATGGGTTAAAAACCTATGGAAAAAATAATCAATTGAAAAATTCAAAAAGGGAGTAATTTTTTGAATCATAATACAGATATAAAATGGTTGGGGAGGAGGCTTCTCAGCCATTTTTGATTTTACTAGATTTATAAAAGCAGAACACGCAATTATACCCAATCAACCTTATCAACTAATTAAACTAATCAACTAATATGAACCTTAACGTAAAAGATAAAAAAGTCCTGATGCGCGTTGACTTCAACGTGCCCTTAAATAGTAGTTACGAAATCACCGATGATACCCGTATCCAAGCGGCATTGCCCACGATTAAAAAAGTGTTGAACGATGGTGGAGCAGTCATCTTGATGTCGCACCTTGGTCGTCCACAGAAGAAAAAGAAAGACGACGGCTCGATTAATGTAGAAAAATTCACTTTACGCCACGTCGTAGCGCACTTATCAAACGAGTTAGGGGTAGATGTGAAATTTAGCCCTGAGACAGTTGGTGATACGGCTAAACAGATGGCAGCTGCTTTGCAATCGGGTAAAGTATTGGTTTTAGAAAATACCCGCTTCAACGTAGGTGAATCAAAAGGCGATCCTGAATTTGCAGTACAATTAGCTGGATTAGCTGATCTATATGTAAACGATGCTTTTGGTACGGCGCATCGCGCGCATGCTTCCACTACCACGGTAGCTCAATACTTTGACGCAGAGCAGAAATCCTTCGGTTTCTTAATGCAAAAAGAAATCGAAAATGCCAATAAAGTCATAAACGATCCCGCTCGTCCGCTGACTGCAATTATCGGTGGAGCAAAAGTGTCAGACAAGATTTTATTATTAGAAAAACTGATTGATTTTGCTAATAATTTAGTCATCGGTGGCGGTATGGCTTACACTTTCGTGAAGGCGCAAGGTGGTCAAGTTGGAAATTCATTAGTAGAGAATGATAAATTAGAATTGGCAAAGGAACTTTTAGCGAAAGCTAAAGCAAAAGGTGTCGAAATTCACTTGCCCGTTGATTCCGTGATTGCGGATAAATTTGCTGCGGATGCAAAAACACAAAATGTCAATAGTGACGCGATTGGCGATGGTTGGATGGGTTTAGATATTGGCGAACATGCGCGCGCTGATTTTGCTAAAGTGGTTCTAAATTCTAAAACCTTATTGTGGAACGGACCAATGGGCGTTTTCGAGATGGATGCTTTCGCAAACGGTACTAAAGCGATTGCTGAGGCAGTAGCTCAGGCAACCCAAAGTGGTGCTTTTTCATTAGTCGGTGGCGGAGATTCTGTCGCGGCAGTTAATCAAATGGGATTAGCCGATAAGGTAAGTTATGTTTCCACCGGTGGTGGTGCGATGTTGGAGTTTTTGGAAGGAAAAGAGTTGCCAGGAATCTCAGCGATTAACGCGTAACGAGTAACAGTTTAACGCGTAATACCGTTACAGAATATGACAAATAAAAAACGTCTAAATATTTGATAATCAAATGTTTAGACGTTTTTTCGTTACTTCCCGAAATGCTTCCCCGAATCGAGTTCGGGGCAGGCAGGGACAGGCTGTTACTCGTTACTCGTTAAGTACGCTCTGCGTACATATTTTCGTAGTAATTTTGGTACGCACCCGAAGTGACATTTTTCATCCACTCTTCGTTAGCGAGATACCATTCCGCAG
>JBGCES010000026.1:0-3111 GCA_045106545.1 Saprospiraceae bacterium | reverse complement strand
GACGTCGCGAGTAATGATCGCAATAATGAATCCCATATTTATTCACTCCAACAAGCTCCACAAACTGGTAATCTTACTTTAAATACCGACGGCAAATTCGATTTGCAATTTGGAGACTATCAATGTTTGACGGATAGTTTTGTATATGAAGTATGTAATCCCATCACAGGTTGCTGTGCTACAGCAACTTGCCGTATCGAAATCATAGATAATACTCCTCCCTTACTAACGGGTATTCCAGAGGATATTACACTTGATTGTCAAGATGAAATTCCAGTAGCTGCCAATATTATTGCTATTGACGAGTGTCCGGGTATTATCGTTGATTTGGTAGAGCAAACTAATGAAGGAGCTTGCGAAACTTTTATTACTCGAACATGGACGAGCACTGACTTATGCGGAAATACCGTGAGTGATTCACAAACTATAGTCATACAAGATATTACACCACCCACTCTTTACAAAATCCATACTTTGCCTAATGGGAAAAAAATGGTTGCTGGAATTGCCGAAAATGTAAATCACTTATGGAAGACCATTCGTCTGCCAATCAGCTTTACGACTACACCAGTCGTTTTAACCCAACGTATTTCTAATAGTGAAAATAATCCTACAACTACTCAAATAAAAGAACTCAACACGCAACAGTTTAAGTTACGTTTGCAGGAAGAAGAAGGGGAAGATAATATTCACGCGCGCGAACGAATAGCTTGGGTTGCTATTGAAACTGGAATCGTGTCTGATAACTATGATCTAGTGGCGGCAGCATTTGCTAATATTGATCACAACTGGCAGGATATCAACTTCCCAAATTCCTTTGATAATCTACCCGCTTTTTTTATTCAACCTCAGACTACTAACGAAGTAGATCCAGTGAGTGTACGTACTAGAAACCTGAGTACCACCAGTGTAAGTGTATTTTTAGAAGAAGAAACTTCTGCTGATAGCGAACAAAATCATCTGAGTGAAAGCTTATCATATCTGGCTATAGATGCCACCAGTCGCTTAGGGCAAATCACCGATGAAAAGGGTATAATCGTTGGTGAAGTAGGGCGAGCGCAGACTACTAATAGCTGGTTATCTATTAGTTATACTCAAACTTATAATAATCCGATTGTTATCGTCGGGGGCATAACTTATAATGGTGCTCATCCATCGGTATTAGAAGTACGTAATGTGGGTAATACAAATTTTGAAGTCAGAGTTAGTGAATGGAACTACCTAGACGGTAATCATACGACCGAAAACTTTTCTTATCTAGTAATTGAAGGTAGTTTACCTCACGAAATGCAGAACAATTGTCTCGATCCTTTAGCCGTAATTGAGTTGGAGCGCGAATTGGTTGCCCATGACAACTGTAATGGTAGTTTACCTATTGAGTATGCTGAAGATATTATTTGGTCAAATATGCAACGTAGTATTCAACGAACCTACACCGCAGTAGATATATGTGGAGGACTAGTAAGGTTACAAACAACTGATGATTGTCCAACAGTCGCAGTAAGATTGCGGGCTTATTTACAAGGCGCATTTATGGATAACATGCAGTCTGATTTCATGCACGATGATTTGAGAACATTGGATTATTTACCTCTGCAAGAACCCTATTCGACCTATCCAGATTTCACCCATTTTGGTAGCGGAGGTAAAGAAACAATAAAGGAAGAACTATTAATGACAACCGGAATGGATGCCATTGTGGATTGGGTATTTGTAGAATTAAAAAGTGCGAATTTTCCTGATAGCCTAATTGCTACCCGTGCTGCCTTGCTACAGCGAGATGGAGATGTGGTAGATGTTACTGGCGATACCACTTTATTATTTTTAGAACTACCCCCAGAAGACTACTTTGTAAGTATTAGACATCGTAATCATCTAGGAGTAGGCACTGCTGAGCCTGTTATATTTAATAATAATGTTCCACGAATTGATTTTACATTACCAGAAACAGAAGTTTCAGGAGGAGAAAATATACGTAAAATAGAAGAGGATAAAGCAATGCTTTGGGCAGGAGAAATAAATGGAGACCAAAAAATAATCTATCAAGGTCCCCAAAATGATAACTTTAACATTGGATATACTGTGTTAATCTCAGAAAACAATTATGACTTTTTAGCTAATTATATACATCCAGGTTATAGTAGAGCAGATGTTAACTTGGACGGACGTACTATTTTTCAAGGACCTAATAACGATCGGACTAAATTATTATTCAATGTAATATTAGCACATCCAGAAAATCTACAACTAGTTTCTAATTTCATCATTCAGCATCAATTCTAAGGAATGAATATTAGAGCTTATCCAAATTTTAGCTTTCTAATCATAAGTATTTCGGCGTGGCTAAGGAAGCTCTTAGTCTAATAATTTGATACAGTTTAGTTACAAAACTACATTCACATGTGGGTCTTTTTTAATTAGTATGAAGAATTGCGTGTAACATATATTCTATATTTACAGCTAGTAAGCAATTGTTGCTTTAGCTAAATCAGAATATATCTTTATCACAAGACTTCATAAATCAAATGTAAATATATATTGTACTCAAAACAATATAAGTTTTTGGTCAATACTAACAATATTATCTAGTTTTAGAGATTCTTTTAGAAGGCGATCTGTCAACAGATTAGCCTTCTTTTGTTCAAGTACTATCCAAGTAATAAAGTGACTTTGAGCAAAAAAAAAGAAAAACAACAATAATTATATTGCGTATTTATACGTAGATAAGTACTGCCCTATATAACATCTTTAGTCAAAACACTACATCAGTGTGTGGTATTTATTTTTTATTAACTATCGCTAGTTGTTGTCTTACCACTATTTACTTTTATTTGTGACTAGGTATCAGAATTATAGGAAAATAAAATAAAAAATATACTGTTCCAAACTCATTCTAATATTCTAAAGATAGATATTCTCTTTATATAAGCGATTGACAATCCATGTGTATATACTATCTTGAATAACTCTTCTCCTAGCCTTGTCTAAAATTATTCCATCAAATTACATTGATTTGGTATTTCCATTCTATGCTGTAGTACAGCTTCAACTCAAGTAATGTACATACTTAGTATTTGTATGTCTATGTACTAAGTAAAAATTACCCTTTTT
>JBGCES010000259.1:0-4250 GCA_045106545.1 Saprospiraceae bacterium | reverse complement strand
CTTCCCCATTTGGACAGGTCAAATTCTTCTCATTTCTCGCTTGAAATCAGTCAAAGTATCAACAATTCTCCTTCTTTCAAACGAAAACTGAAAAGAATTATACACTGTCCAACTTGAGTAACTTATTCTTTGATCGTTACTAAATGTAAAAGTTATAAGTCACGTTCCGAATTATTCCGGTACGTATTCAGTGTACTTTTGCATTTTACATTTAGTCTTTTACATTTAATAGCTTAACCGTCAACCGTCTAAATATGTCCGACAATATTCCTTTCATTCCCCGCGATATTAGCTGGCTTTCCTTTAACGAGCGCGTTCTACAGGAAGCAAAAGATGCTACAAATCCATTATTGGAACGTTTAAAGTTCCTTGCTATTTACAGTAATAATTTAGATGAATTCTTTCGAGTGCGGATGGCAAACCACCGTAACTTGATGCGTGTAGGTAAGAAAAGCCAAAAGAAATTGGAATTCGATCCACGTAAGATGGTTAGAACGATTCAAAAAGTAGTTAATAAACAGCAAGAGGAATTTAGCCGCATTTTTGAAAAAGAAATTATCCCTGAACTTAAACAACACGGAATTATTCTCAAACGCCGTCTGGAATTGGACGAGGAGCAGAAAAAGTTTGTTGAGGCTTATTTTGAAGATAGTATGTTGCCCTATGCGCAGCCTGTTCTTTTGGTAAAAAAGAAAATTCGTCCGTTTCTAAATAACGCGGCACTTTACTTGACGGTTTGGTTAGGCGATAAGGACAAAGCGGCAAATGATAATGACTATAGTGTGGTGAAAATCCCAACGGATTACCTTCCAAGATTTATTCAATTGCCTTCTCCACCCGATGAACATCACTTGATTTTATTGGATGATATTGTTCGGCACGAGGTAAGCTGGATGTTTCCTGGTTATGAAATCAAAGATACCTTTTCAGTAAAATTAACTCGGGATGCAGAATTGTATATCGATGATGAATTTTCGGGAGATTTAATTCAAAAAATTAAAAATAGTCTATCCAAGCGCAAAGTCGGACCCGCTTCTCGCTTTGTCTATGATCGGGAGATGCCCGCAGGAATGTTGAAGTTCTTACAAGATGCTTTTGATTTAGAACGCTATGACATTTTACCAGAAGGTCGGTACCATAATAATTTTGATTTCTTTAAGTTTCCTGATTTTGGGATGACTCATTTAAAAAATAGTCCGCTACCACCTCTGCCTTATGCGCCCTTAGAAGAGATGGACGATTTTTTCGCAGCTATGGATGAGCGGGATCACATGATTCACGTTCCTTATCACAGCTACGAATCGGTCATTCGATTTTTTGAAGAAGCAGCAAGTGATCCCAAAGTGACGCACATCAAAATTGTGCAATATCGCGTAGCTAAGAAATCTCGCATTATGAATGCGATAGTGGCAGCGGTACAGGCGGGTAAGCAAGTGACGGTTTTTATAGAAGTGAAAGCACGTTTTGACGAAGAAGCGAATTTGAAATGGGGAGAAAAGTTAGAACAAGCAGGCGTCAGAGTACATTATAGTTTTCCTGGAGTAAAAGTACACTCTAAAATCGCGCTAATTCGTCGCGTAGAGAATAAAAAAGGTAAACTATATTGCTACCTCAGCACAGGAAATTTTCACGAAGATACTGCCAAAATATATAGCGATTTAGGACTTTTTACGACCGATAGTCGCTTAACAAATGAAGTAGCGAGGGTATTTTCTTACTTAGAAACCGTTAAAGTGCCAGCGAATGAATTTCAACATTTGTTAGTAGGGCAATTCAATCTTCGACAGGAGCTTACCGCAAAAATCGACCGTGAAATAGCAAACGCAAAAGCGGGTAAAGCGGCTTCCATGATCTTGAAAATGAATAGCTTACAAGACGAAAAAATGATTCGCAAGTTGTACGAAGCAAGCAATGCGGGTGTTGAAATTAAATTATTAATTCGTGGAATTTGTTGTCTTGTTCCAGGAATGAAAGGATATAGCGAGAATATTCAGGCGTTCAGTATTGTGGATCGTTTTCTGGAGCATGCTCGGATATTTATTTTTCATAATGAAGGCAATGAAGAAGTCTATCTTTCGTCTGCCGATTGGATGGTACGTAATTTGAGTCATCGAATCGAGGTAACTTTTCCTGTTTATGATGAAAAATTAAAGAATCAGATCAAGCATTTTATGCACATTCAAGTACACGATAATGTAAAAGCGCGTCTGCTCGATGAAAAAATGGGTAATGAGTACCGTCGAATGGATACAGATTTGGCAGTACGGTCACAGATGGAAACCTACTTTTATTTGAAACGCCGAGAAGAAGAATATCGCAAAGCGATGAAGGAAGCAAGCGAAAACGAGGCGAATGGTTTTGAAGATTAAAACGAACTAATGACGATTCAAGATCATTTCCAAGTTGCAGCGCAGCAGCTCTGTCAAATCTATGATGAAAACGAAGCGCGAAATATCCTACGTATATATTTTGCCGATGCTTTGGGCATAACTAATTTTCATAAAAAAACTCGCCTTGAGGATGCTCAGATTACTATGCTGAATCAAGCTGTAGAACGGATGAGGCAGCACGAACCGGTGCAATATATTTTGGGAGAGGCAGACTTTTTTGGATATAAATTTAAGGTTTCTCCTGCGGTACTTATTCCACGTCCTGAAACGGAGGAATTAGTTGATTTAATGATTTCGGATCATAAAAAGCACGTTCCGCATACAGATGATTTTCAGCTATTAGATATTGGTACAGGCAGTGGCTGTATCCCAATTACTTTAAAAAAGAAACTACCGAAAGCAAACGTTCATGCCGTAGATGTGAGCGATGTAGCTTTGAAAATAGCTACTCAAAATGCGGAACAGTTAGCTGTGAAAATTGACTTTTCTAACCTAGATATTTTAAATAAAAATCAGTGGACGCGTTTTGCCGATCAGAGCCTTTCTGTAGTAGTTAGCAACCCACCTTATATTCCATTCAGCGAGCAAAATTTAATGGCAAAAAACGTATTGGATTACGAGCCAGAACTTGCACTTTTTGTAGAAAATGAAGAACCACTTATTTTCTACTCTACAATTGCTCAGTTCGCGCAGCAAAAGCTAAAAAATGGCGGATTCCTCTATTTTGAATGTAATGAATATAATGCCCGAACAGTACATAAAACATTAATGGATTTGAATTTTCAAGAAGTAGAAATTATTCTTGATATGAGTGGTAAGGAACGAATGATTCGAGCAAAATTTGTATCAATAGAGGCTTAGTTCTTTCCAAAATAATACTTCCATAACGCTAGCCCAGAGACGATAGTCCAAATACCTTCCAACAAAACAAACGGATAATACACCATCAAAATAGAGGCTAAACAGGCTAAAATAGCACCGACTAAATTCATCAGAATGTAAAGTAGATCGGTCGTTTCTAATTTGTGATTAAGATTGAGAAAGTAAGCGGTCAAGATCAATGATACGCCGATAAATCCCAGTAGATCAATATAGTTCATATTTAGAAAATTCTCACTTACTTAGATTTGTTTCCGTCTTAATTCTACCAGAAAACCATTGGTATTATCAATTTCCAATTCCGCATTGATGCGTTCTGCACGCATTTTTAAATTACTCAGTCCTTGCCCAGGTTTAGGTTTCTCTTTATCGAGTTGATTTGTCGTGCCATCATCGTGAATAGCCATGATGAACTGTTTATCGGTATTTTTTATGATAATATTGACTCGCTCTGCGTTGGAATGTTTAGCGATGTTATTGATACACTCTTTAAAAATAAAATACAGATTTTGGCGTAATTCAACTGGTAGTTTCTTTTGGCGATTAAGATTCTCAAGTTGAAAATTATAAGGTATTTGTAGTGGCGTCAGTAACTCTTCTGCGTGTCCATGCATGCGGTGTAATAAATCTTCAAAGTGATCCTTGCGCGAATCAATCGACCAAATTACATCTGACATACGCGACATCGCCGATCGACTGACGACGCCCATTTTTTGTAAGCGTTTTTTGCTTTTTTCATCGGCAGTTGTCATTTGTAAAATATCCGTTTGCATGGCAATGCCTGACAGAAGTCCACTGACTTCATCGTGTAGATCGCTGGATATCTTGGTACGTAATTTTTCAACTTTTAATTTCTGTTGCGAACGATAGCGTTCGATCCCAAATACTAATGCCGTAATCGCTAGGCTACACAAAATGATAAACCACCATTTTTTATAAAAAACTTGCTGAACAATAATTTTCAAATCGCGGGATTCCGCA
>JBGCES010000258.1:0-9492 GCA_045106545.1 Saprospiraceae bacterium | reverse complement strand
TCCGCAATCTCCTGTAACCGCTGAATTGTCTTCGAGCGTCGCAAAATCGGATATTGAAAATCGTAAGCTTCCTTCAATATCTTCTGTCGTTCCTCCAGTTCGCAATCCCATTCATTACAGACAAGAGTGTCTGTCCTCCAATCGTTCCAGATACCGATTATACAAATGCCCCGCCGCCCCATAGACCGACTGCGGACTCATAAAATGCGAAAACTCAAACGTAATCGCCTTTTCCAAACCTGCCTTTTCCGCTGCCTCTAATTTTAACAGCAACTTTTCCCATTTAATGGGCAAAAATTTAATTGGCATATCGCGGTCAAATGATTCGGCGTTGGTCCAGCAGCGCATACCGTGACGGTCGGCGAGTTTTTTATTAATGGAAAAATAATCGGCGAGTTCGTGGTAATCGACGTGACCGTCTTGAAACGCTAAAATATCCACCGCATCCTTGATGCTATCTAATATTTCACTCCAATCTGCTTCGTGCTGCTGGAGCGAAATCGCATCTGTTTTGGTTAAAACGGACTCCTTTGCCATCACCGCTTTTTTACCATCAATGTAAGGTGAAATCAGCGTAGGTAAATTATTGGAGAGTGCCTTGCAATGCTGTCCCAATCGCACGTAGAGCGACATAATATCACCCGTTTTACGACTTACTTCCTGTGATAAATACCAACCTTTGAACGCTTTATGATGACCATATTTTGCCCAAACTTCATCAATCACTTTTAAATTAATATCGACCTCTTTTTGATAATTGCCTTGATCCCACCAATATTTACCCGAGTCATATAAACCGAAGTAAAACAGCATCCCGTATTTTTCCGCTAAGTTGAGGAACAGTTCTACCAAATCCACGGGTGGACGATAAGCGCCTTCTTCTTTTTCCAAAACAGCAGAAGGGTAAGTGACCCATTTTCGATACCCACAACGAATCAAAACGACGGTATCAATCCCCATGCGTTTCATGTGCGCGAAGTCTTGATCCCATTCGCGTTTGCCCCAGTTCTGGTGTGGGATGTCGTGGGAAATTTCGTCTAAGAAAGTAGCCGTAATCGGAAGCATAGGCATGGTAGAGACGTTTGAAAAAACGTCTATTTTAATGTGAGAACTAAATTTACACAGATCAGAATTGGAACGCGGATTGAACAGATCAAATGGATTTACGCCGATTCTTCATAAGAAAAATCTGAGTAAATCTCTTCAATCTTGTTTAATCTGTGTTCCAATTTCTTTCATGTTTTATACTAATATCAAATGTTGCAATAAGTGATATTAGACGTTTTTTCAAACGTCTCTACGTCGGATAACAATTACCATCTAATTTATCATACCAATTGCGTTTTAATAACATACTGGTAATGATAAAAATGACTAGACAAATAAAGAACTCTTTTGGTGTTTTGATGATGATATAAATCGGCATAATCACTAAAGTCATTTGCCAAATAATACCAACTGCTACGTTGAACATATCCATTTTAAAATTCGTGTTGGGTCGGAAATCTGGATCTTCGGCTTTGATTTTTTTAATAATCGGTTGCCAAAATCGCCACGGGCGCGTATCGCGATAAAATTGTTTTAAAACGGCTTCATCGTCAGGCGGCGTGAGGAATGTCCCAGCAATACAACCGACGAAAGAAATACCTAAAATAATGGGAAATAAATAAATCGCTGAAGTATCGGGAAACATATTAGGAATAAAAGTGGAAGCAACTAAGCCGCCTAACATTCCAAAGAAGTAACCATAGCCATTGAATCGCCACCAAATCCATTTTAACACATTCGCTGCGGCATAACCGCCATAAAGCGCGGAGGTAATCCACAAGGTCAAAGAATTGATCGATTCGGCAAAGAATCCGCCGATAATTCCAATAATTACTAAAATCAGCGAAGACAAATAACTCATCCGAATATAACGACGATCTGTCGCATTTGGATTGATGTATTTTTTATATAAATCGTTAACGATATAGGCAGGTGCGGCATTGATAAAAGCGGCAAATGTACCCATAAAAGCAGCGAGCAAACCCGCGAGTAATAAACCTTTAAAACCAATCGGCACAAAGCGTTCGATGGCAAGTGGCAGCACGAGCTCAAAATCTACATTGGCACCCATTGCTTGAAATTCAGGTTTTAAAAATACTAAAGCCAGCACGGCAAATCCAGCGATCATTAAATAGCGCGGAAAGAATAAAACGAGAATCGTCAAACCGCCCATTTTTGCTGCCTCAGCAGGTGTACGCGTAGAAAGGACACGCTGCATATCGTAACTCGGCACAGGGCCCGCCAAACTTGCAAAAATACCTTTAAAAATCATCATCATCATCAGATACCCAATTAGCTCAAATCCATCGGAATTGATTTTATCGTTCACACTCGCCAGCTGTTCCGACCAATCTAAATCCATCATCCAACCAAAAGATAAGTCGCTCCAACCCGCAGGTACTGCTTCCGCAATTTGCGCGCCACTGACCGAAGTAAATGCGATATAACCGACCACAAAGCAGGAAATTGTCATCACTACAAATTGCAAAACTTCCGTAATCACCACGCTATACATCCCGCCTTTAATCACATAAAGTGTCGTGACTGCAATAATGGATAGGGCATATCCTTGTTCGGACGTCGCATCAAATCCACCGATAGAAAAAGACAAATCCCACGGAAAAAAGATCGTGGCAAATTTGCCAATTCCCACAAAAAAGTAGGCAATAAAACCAAAGACGCTGATGATTGCAAATACCGTTACAATGATGTGCGATAGCCGCGCACCCAATTCATCCCCAAAGCGCGTCGTAATCCACTGTGCGCCCGTCATGACGTTGGATCGTCTGAGCCAAATGGCGAGAAAAATCATGATAAACACTTGATTCCAAACGGGCCACAACCACGGAATCCAAGCACTTTTTAAACCATAAACAAATAGTAAAGTGACCGCCCACATCGTCCCCGAAATGTCGAACATGCCTGAAGCATTGGACAGACCGAGGTAGTACCATTTGATTTCGTTATCACCCAAAAAATAGGAACTCAATCCACGGGAGGCTTTTTTTGAAATCCAAAAACCAGCGAAAATTGTTAATATAACATAGATGAGGATGATCGCGAGATCGAGTGGGTGCAGTTGCATAAAGTGGCAGTTACGTTTTTAGACTAAAATCAGGCTGTAAAGTATAAAAAATAAATTGATGCTTGAAGTTCGACAAATAAATTTTGTGTAATTTGGTAAACATAGAAGAAAATATGGAGTTACGTCTGTTAGTTATAGCATAGACTTATTGATTTAGAAATTTTCAAACAGAATAAATAGATTTACATTTTTTCAAAAAGCTCTTTCATCCATTAAAAACTAAACTTGCTACGAATAAAAAATATATTTTTTCACCTTTGGGTAATGGGTATTATGATGGTTACCTCAAATGCAATTTATGCGCAGATACAAACCGAATTTACTTTCACACCTGAAGAATTGGTGCGTGAGCGTTTCATTAAAGGCAATTGCCAAAACGTAGCAAATATCGAAACTTTTGGAGACGAAGTGAGTATTGGATATTTTAGGGGAGGTGGTAATATTATTGGAATTGATACGGGGATTGTGATTTCAACGGGACATATACGAGATGTAACTGGTCCTAATGATACAGTTGAAAAATCAACTTCCTTCGACGATGCTTCTGGCGACCGCGATTTAGATAGAATTGCTACAGGTAGGGTATTCGATGCCACGGGAATTGAGTTCGATTTCGTACCACTATCGGATCGGGTAACTTTTAATTATGTCTTTGCCTCCGAAGAATATTGTGAATTTGTGGGCAGTGCCTTTAACGATAATTTTGGCTTCTTCGTCAGTGGCCCTGGAATAAATGGAACATTTGCTGACAATGCGATAAACGTTGCTTTGCTGCCTGACTCGGAAGAGTTTGTTTCCATTAATACGGTCAATTACGAGCGAAATATCAATTACTATATTCAAAATGAACTACCACGAGACGCAACGAATTGCGATATTAATTTTGCCGCAAATTACCTCGATGGCATTCAGTTTGATGGCTTTACCGTTCCGCTAAAAGCAACGTTTGAGGTGATTCCCTGCGAGACGTATCATATTCGGCTAGTCGTCGCTGATGTTGCCGATGACAAACTAGATTCTGCGGTTTTTTTACAATCTAAAAGTTTTGATTTGGGCGATGTGGTGACGGTTCGTGCTCGTTCGGTCGGTAGTGACGAACCGATTGCTTATGAGGATTGTCGAAATGGCGAATTTGTCTTTACGCGTGGGGACAACACAGATTTTAGTGAACCTTTACAGGTTGATTTTACGATTAATCCAGCGTCAGAAGCCACACCTAACTTAGATTTTATACCATTGCCTGCTTCAGTTACGATACCTGCGGGGGAAAGGAGTGTGGTTATGCCCGTCGAAGTTTTGACGGACGAGTTGGAAGAACTCCCCGAAAGATTGCGATTAGATATTGAGTATGATTGTGATTGTTTTCCGTCTGATGCGGCGGATTTAATAATTAGTGATTTGCGGGAATTGAGCAGTGATTTTCCAGAAATTTTAGTTTGTGTAGATCAACCTTTTTCGATTGGCCCGACGGTGACGGGGGGCGCAGCACCTTACCAATTTTTGTGGAATACAGGGGCGACTACGCCTTTCGTGAGTAGCCAAGTGGATGTACCGCGGCACTATGAAGTAACGATTACGGATGATTGTGGCGCGACGGCTTTAGCAATTGCTGCTATTGATATACAAGAAGATCCTATGGCATTGTTGACTGGTGAAGGTGCGATTTGCGTAGGCGATACTGCTTTTGTACAAATAGAGTTTACGGGGAATGCTCCTTGGTCGATTCTATATGAACGCGATGGAAATCGGCAACCGCGTATTAGAGATATTAATGAAAATCCGTTTGTTTTACCCATTACTCAAGCGGGTGAATATGAATTAATAGAGTTCACAGATGCTTTTTGTACGGGTAACGTATCGGGAATGGCGGAGATCGCTTCTTTAGGTGTAGAAATAGAATTTACTACCCGTCCACCTGCTTGTCCAAATAGCGCAGACGGAAGTATTGAGATAGAAATTATTGGTGGTTCACCACCTTTTGACATTCGTTGGAATAATGGAATTAACAACGAATTAACGATAAATAATTTATCAAGCGGAAGTTATGCAGTAAGTATCACCGACGCAGCAGATTGTTTACAGATCCTAGATATAGAACTCACTGCACCCGACGATTTTAGCAGTTCTTGTTTAGAAAAGGCTATTTACATACCGAATATTTTCTCTCCCAATGGAGATGATTTAAATGATAACTTTACTCTTCATTTCTCACCACTCGCCAATATTCAATTTATCACATCGCTACAAATTTTTGACCGTTGGGGGAATTTAGTTTTAAATAGAATCAATTTGACGCCTTCAACTAATTTGGTTGTTTGGGATGGTTTTTATCAAAATCAGCCGTTGAATGCGGGGGTGTTTGTGTGGCAGATGGAATTAGAATTGGGCAATGGGGAAACGGAGATTTTGACGGGTGATTTGACGTTGGTTAGGTGATTTTCACTCCTTCGCAATCATATCCAAATTAACTCACTTTACCCATTTTATATCCCCTCAACGCATAATACAAAATATACCCAAAAGCAAACACCGGAACAATATAGCTCAATTGCAATCCAATTTTATCTGCCAAAAATCCTTGAAGGAGTGGTAAAATCGCCCCACCAACGATTGCAGTGACCAATAACCCCGAGCCTTGACTGGTGAATTTGCCCAATCCATCGATGGATAAAGTAAAAATATTACTCCACATAATCGCATTACAAAATCCAACTAAAATAATACACCATGCCGCTACCCAACCCGTAGATAAAATACCGATGACCAATAAAACCATCGCCGACACTGCCATGATTGCTAATAAATTTTGCGATTTTATTTTTTGTAAAATAGCCGCGCCCAAGAAACGTCCGACCATCAATCCGCCCCAATAAAAGGAAAGATAACGACCCGCATCTTCTGGTTTTAAACCTGCAATGTAATCTTCACCTAATAGGCTAGTTAAAAAACTTGCTACGGATACTTCTGCGCCGACATACATGAAAATCGCCAATGCCCCCAATAGCAAATGTGGAAATTCCCAAATTGATTTTTTATTGGTATTGACGATAGCTTCTTCCTGCATGCCATCCAAATCTTTCATATCAGGCAATTTCAAAAACCAGAATACGCTCGCCAATAGAAAAAGTGCAATTCCTAAACCAATATAAGGCACTTGCACTGCCTCCGCTTGTTGTTCGGTCGGTAAGTCTTGCATGCCCGCAAGGATAAAATAGGAGCCAAATAAAGGAGCTAAGATTTTAGCAATGGAATTAAATCCTTGGGCTAAATTTAAACGGCTGGCAGCAGTTTCAGGCGATCCCAGTACCGCGACGTAAGGATTAGCAGCGACTTGCAGCATCGTTACGCCCGTGGCTAAAACGAATAATGCGCCTAAAAACAGTGGATAATAAACGGCTTTGGAAGCAGGATAAAACAATAATGCTCCGATGCCCATAATGCACAATCCAATCACAATCCCATTTTTGTAGCCCACTTTTTCCAATACTTTAGAAGCAGGAATTGCCATCAATGCAAATGCACCGAAAAAGCAAAACTGGACTAAAGCGGCTTCCGTATAACCAAAGCTGAATAATTCTTTGACAAAAGGAATGAGAATATCATTCATGGCAGTCAAAAATGCCCACATAAAAAACAGTGTAACTAAGAAGGCAAAAGCGGTGTTGGTATTCGTTTTTTTCATTTTTCGTTTTGTTAAAATTAGTGGTTTGGGTAAAGTCTGGATTGCTAGGGTGGAGCTTTCTGCTCCGCTCTAGCTTATTGCTCAGATAAAAAGTTATAAAACCTGTCTTCTCTTAGATTTATCGGTCTGTTTTCTGTCCTCTATTTTACTTCATCGACTTATCCTTCGACATCGAATAAGGCGTCGCATTTGGCGCACTGCCCCAATCGGAAGGTTGAGCCGACATATTGAAATCTAGCGTTCCGCCATTGATAATTTGGCTATGTTTTAAATAGGTTTTGTTCAAATCTGCCCCGTTGAGCGTCGCATTTTTAATGTAAATATTCTCTTTTGAATTGTCTTTGGCGGTAATCGTAAATTGCTTACCATTTTCCAAAGTCAAATCTACTTGTTCAAATAGTGGACTACCAATCACATATTCGGCTGCGCCCGGCGTGACGGGATAGAAACTTAAGGCACTAAATACATACCAAGCAGAGGTTTGTCCATTATCCTCATCGCCGCAATAACCATCGGGCGTAGGGGCGTACATTCGGTTCATCACGTCGCGCACTTTTTCCTGCGCTTTATGACTCGCACCTGCGTAGTTGTACAAATAAATCATGTGCTGAATTGGTTGGTTGCCGTGGGCATAATTCCCCATATTGGCGATTTGCATTTCGCGGATTTCGTGGATGGTAAAACCATAATATGAACTATCAAAATCGGGTGGCATATTAAAAACATCATCCAGTTTTCGTACGAATTTATCCTTTCCACCCATCAAATCAATCAATCCCTGTACATCATGTAAGACCGACCAGGTATAATGCAAACTATTGCCTTCTGTAAACGCATCGCCCCACTTGAGCGGATTAAAAGGCGATTGAAATTCACCATTTTTATTTTTACCGCGCATCCAACCTGTCTCAGAATCGTAGAGGTTTTTGTAATTTTTGGAACGTTGGAAAAAGGTCTTGGCAAGCTGTGGCTGACCCATTTGCGCGGCCATTTTACCCGCTGCAAAATCTGCAAAAGCATATTCTAACGTACGCGCTGCGTTTTCAAATATTTTCACATCGTAAGGCACATAACCCAGTTCGTTGTAATAACCCACGCCCCAACGCCCGACCGAAGATTCGGGGCGACCTTCTTCTACTTCCGCATTTTTTTGGATGGCTTCCAGTAACGTTTTTGCATCAAAATCAGTAATACCTTTCGTATAGGCATCCGCAATCAAACAAGCAGAATTAGAGCCAACCATACAACCGCGATGCCCAGGACTTGCCCATTCAGGTAACCAGCCTGATTCTTTATAGGTATTGACCAGACCTTGCATAATTTGCGCATCTAGTTCGGGATACATCATCGTAAAAAATGGAAAAACGGCGCGGAAAGTATCCCAAAAACCATTGTCGGTAAACATATAACCTGGTAATACTTCTCCATTGTAAGGGCTGTAGTGGACAACTTCATTTTGCGCATCGTATTCATAAAATTTCCGTGGGAATAACAACAAGCGATACAAACAACTATAAAAGGTACGAATATCTTTCTCCTGACCGCCCGCTACTTTGATGCGATTAAATTCTTTGTTCCAACTTTGGTACGCCTTTTCCTTTGTCGTTTCAAAGCTGTCCGTTCCAATTTCTCGTTCTAAATTTAACGCCGCTTGTTCGGGACTAATAAAACTAGAAGCCATTTTCACGTTAACCGTTTCGTGTCTTTTAGTTTTAAATCCAATGATTGCTCCAACGTGTTGTCCTTCGCTTTTTAAACCATTTTTAACCAATTCCATCGAATCTTTCCAGACATGGGTTACTTCAAAAGGCTTATCAAAAACCGCGACAAAATAATTGTGAAAATTTTCGGGAACACCACCCGAGTTATTGCGGCAGTAACCAATAATTTTGCGCTCTTCTGGAATAATTTCTACCATCGAACCTTCATCAAAACCATCAATTACAATAAAACTAGAGTCATTTTCAGGAAAAGTAAATTTGAAATGAACGGCTCGTTCCGTTGGTGAAAACTCAGTGGTTACATCATAATCCGCCAAATAAACGTTGTAATAATGCGGCGAAACGGTTTCCGCCTTATGCGAAAACCACGACTGCCGATCTTCTTCTTTATATTTCAACGAACCCGTCACGGGCATAATCGAAAATGCCGCATAATCGTTGATCCAAGGGCTAGGTTGGTGGGTTTGTTTAAATCCACGGATTTTATATTCATCGTATTTATACGTCCAACCATCGCCCATTTTACTGGTCATCGGTGTCCAGAAATTCATGCCCCACGGCACAGCAATTGCGGGATACGTATTTCCGTTGGATAAACTAAATTCGGAATCGGTGCCCATCAGCGGGTTGGCGTATTGTACCAAATCGGTCTGTGCTTGGCTGCTAATTGTAGCAAAAAAGCATAATGCGATGAATAGAAAGGTATTTTTCATGTTCAATAATTGTTTAGTATAGGACAAGTAGTATCTAAAGTCTGACAGCGTAGCGTTCTGACAGTGAAACGGTCTGACCTCTGACAGATTTATCGGTCTTTATTTATTCGGAAAACTCCAACGTTCCGCCCTGCATCAATTCCTCGTGCGAAATCCATTTATTTTCCAATACATTGCCATTTAAACGCACGGTTGGTGTATGTACTTTCGGATTAGCATTGGTAATAGTAAATGTGTTTCCAT
>JBGCES010000257.1:0-3587 GCA_045106545.1 Saprospiraceae bacterium | reverse complement strand
GGCATGACGCGGCGACCTGCGATGCGTTGAACGGAATAGGAAGTGTTGGCGTGGAAGAAGATTTCGGTGTCGCCGTCTTGGTCGAGATCAGCGATAATAGGCATACCTGGATCACGCGTTGCTGGTACTTCTATTTCTAATAAAGGATCTGGACTAGTTGCATCAAAGACAGATAATTTATTTCGATTGGCTAAAGTGAGTATCTCCTGTTTTTTGTCATTATTGAAATCGTAAAGTACCAATGGAAAATCATGATTCTCAGGTATAATCGTTCTTTTTGTCCACAAGTTAGTAAAACCGTTCGTGTAGTTAAAAACTTCTATATTTCCATTAATATGTACTATAATATCAGGTATTCCGTCACCATTGACCTCACCAATTACAGGTTGACTATTAGAAATAAGACCTTGAACAGGAAACTCTAGGGTTGTACTTTCATTTTCGTTTTGAATATCCCAATAAGTTAACGTGGAAACTGGTGTTTGTTTAATAATAATTGCATCTAGATCACCATCTAGATCTACATCGGCAATAGATGTCCAGCCGCCGAGATGATCCACTAACGTTCTAACTAGAACATCTTCGGCTTCTCCTGTCACCGTATTGATAGTGAAAGCAATTACATGGTTTCCAATTACTAATTCTAAACCGTCACAACTGGGGCAGTCCGCTGACTGAGGAAGTACATCGGCGGCAATAGAACGTATATTTGCTAAACCAAGTGCCCGAGTAGAACCGGATTCAGCCAGTTGTAAATCACTTAAAATCGGCTGCCAACCATTGAGTGTAGCAACTAAAATATTATCACCAATATACAGTTCGGATATACCATCCTGATTAAAATCTGCCACGCCAATTGTTGAGCCTGCCCCTACTTCTTCATCGGGGTGACGAATATCCTCAGTAGTATTCCATTTGTCTATCAATCTATTGTCGTCGTCCATTTCCATAGCGCATACCAGATCATTATTTGAATTGATTTGATCAACATAAATTAAAATCTCCGCTTTACCATTGCGATCTAAGTCGGCAATTGCAATATTTGAAGTATTTTGGATAAGAAAAATCCAGTATTTCTCTACCCGATAAGGCAATGTATCCGTTCGTAAAACGGTCAGATAATTTTGAAAACCAAATCGATCTGACGACGCATTTGGAGGAATAATAATTTCATTCGTCCCATCCCCATCTAGATCACCTATCACTGGATTTCCATCCATATACAAAAATTCTCCATCCACTAAACCCGTTCCAGAGATATCAGTACGCAACATAAAATCAGTTGGCACATCGGGTTGATAATCAGCTCCACAACCATTTGTTCCACAAACATCCGCATAAAAGTCAACGCAGTTGCTACTTCCACAACAATCATTATCAAAACAATCGACCAAACCATCGCCGTCATCATCTAAGCCATTAAAGCAAACTTCGCCGCAAGGTGCGATGTCTAAAAAATTGAATGCCGACGAACCTGGCGGATAATTGATGATGCCGCCACTGAGTACGCTTTCTGATAAAACGCCCGTTTGCGGATCGTAGAGATCGTAGCTTACATCGTCGCGGAGGCAAGTGGAAACGAGCGTTGGACAATCGACTAAATCGAAACTATCAAGGTTTTCGCCTGCGAATTGAAGGTAGATTTTGCCGCTGGCTTCACAGTTCAATTCGCAATCGGTACGGGTGATTAGAAAGGGTGTTTCGGTGAAATTGAGGTAGTTGTAGCCGTCGATTTGTTCGGGGAGATTGGGTTGATAGGTTGGAGTATTTATGGCTAATTCGATGTCCTCGTACTCATCTGTTGCCCAATTGAAGGCGGTCGGTACTAAAGATTGCGGCAGTAAGGCATTGGGTTCGGGTAAACCGTAAAGTACGTTGCTATTTGCCGTACGAAAATAGAATTGTCCTGTAAAGCTGTTTTCAATATTGTCAATGACGTGATTAGTAGTTGCGCTTGGATCGGCGTTGTACTGTTCGGTATCTGGATTATAAAACCAAGCGTCATCCGTGAAATTGAGTCGAACGGTTGGTTCATCTAAGGTCAAATCAATTTGTCCAATGTAAGCGGGCGTTCTAACGGCATCGCCTACGATGTAGAGAAAATCGCCATTGGGTGAAAATTCGAGATCGAGAATAGTTGTTTTTAGATTAGAAAGATGGGCTAAGGGATAATCGAAATTATTGGAAGCTTGAATCACGGTCGCAATTTCCTGCAAACCGCCAGCTTCGCCAATCGGAATCAGGCGCAAATCATTGATTTTAATGGAACGGCGGTTTTGAAAATCGATAGGGTCGTAAATATAAATTACACCTGCATTTTGACGATAATAAGTTATCTGACTACCTGTATTGCTAATTGTAATTTCTGCCAGTTCATCATTTCGTAATTCATCAAAGTTAGATGGGGCGGTTGCCTGTCGATTGTACTGAATGGTTGTAATTCCTGTTCCATCAACTTCAATTTGAAACAAACCAAAACCACTGTTATTATCTGATACAATGGATCTTCCCTGAGCGATGAGTTGTAGCTCCCTTGGGTTTATCGGATCAATACCTACGGCTTTTTCCATCATTCCGATAATGTAATCATCAAAGGAATCTAGAATTGGACGGTTTTTATCAATCACTGTTATTTCTCCGCCACTCTGTTGAATTGTGGTATAAACTAAGGCATTATTAGGTACATCAGTAACTTCCTGCGCTTCATAAATCAAATACCAACTGTCAGGAACAGTTGGAACGGGGACAAGTTGAACTTTATCCTTAGTCGGATTAATTAAAATATCTTCAATCACCTGCACTTCAGAAAAGTTGTCCCCTGAAATAATTTGTAACGGACGATTCGTATTTTCTGCCGTAGCGTCATTCGCAAAATTAATCGCAAAAACAGGTTCGCCGCAGCCACCAAAAGCAACATTAGCGAAGTGATTAAAGTCGTTCGTTCCTATATTATTGGTAGATAAATCACGGAAGTCTAGCCAATTTTGGTCGGTATAAGGTTGCAACCAAATGGGTAAACCTAATCCCTGAATAGCTGGCTCAACGGGTTGTGGCGTTCCCACCGAAACACCTTTTAAAAACTTCGTTTCGCAATACTGCGAACGCGCTAGCAGTTCGATGGTATAATCGGCAGGGGAAGGTGGAACGAAATCGTAATTACGCTCCGTGCCTACCAATTCGCCATTTACATACCACTCAAATTCATCTGCTAAAGTAGATTGATTAGTCAAAAATAAACGCTCCCCTGGCAATGGATTGGGGGGCGCAATCGCAAAATCGGGTTCGATATTACATTCCACCTTTAAGGTCAAAGCGGTAGAATCTGGTCGGCAACTCGTCGGATCGTTGCTATACGCTACTAAAGTCAAACGATATTCGCCAGTATTAAAAAAGAAGGTTTCTAAATCGGAATCATTGCTAATTATTTGCCCGTCTAGTAGCCATTCGTAGCGGTTGGCGTTGGTCGATTGATTCGTAAAATTGAGCGTTTCGCCGACTTGGACAGTAGGTGAAAAAGGTCGAAAATTGGCGGTAACGAAGTTATTGCAAGGACGCAGACAGCCCGGCGAATTAGCCAAGCGCTCTCG
>JBGCES010000256.1:0-5111 GCA_045106545.1 Saprospiraceae bacterium | reverse complement strand
AAGAAGGTACATTATACCCTCTGCTAGCGCGCATGAAAAACGCCGGTTGGCTACATTATACGTGGAAAGAGTCGGATCAAGGACCACCACGTAAATATTATCATATTACAGAAGAAGGTAGCACTTTTCTAAATCTGCTATTGGGCGCGTGGAACGATTTGGTCAACGTAGTGAATTTATCAACTAAGACACTACAGAAGCCCAAAAAGAAAACGACTCGAACCAAGAAAGCTGCCCCTAAGTCTAATTCAAATCCTGAGTAGTGTCTGTCTTCTCTCAGCGAAGCGGTCTCTCCTCTGTCCTCTAAAAAAGATTTTCTCTAATGAATAAAGTACATAATATCAATCTTGGTGGTTATCCTTTCGTAATTGATACGGATGCGTATGAACGTTTAGCCAAGTATTTGAATACCATTCAAGATCATTTTCGTAAGTCCGATGGCTACGAAGAAATCGTTTCGGATATCGAAACGCGTATGGCAGAGCTGTTCCAGGAAAGATTGGAACGCCGACAGATTGTCGTACTCCGCGATATAGATGCCGCTATCAATATCATGGGAACGCCCGAAGAATTTGGCGCAGATCCCATGGATGAAGAAGTGCATGAAAGCCAGCATTCGCATACGAGCGAGCGCACTGCGGATGCAACGGGTAATTATAAAACGGGTAAGCGGCTATTTAGAGATTCAGAAGACAAGCTCGTGGGTGGAGTCGCATCAGGTGTGGCAGCTTACTTCGGAATTGAAGATCCGCTGTGGGTGCGTTTAGCATTAGTACTCTTTACAATTTCGGGTGGTTTCGGAGTTCCATTGTATATCATACTATGGATAATTGTTCCTGAAGCAAAGAATGCTGGCGATCGTTTATCCATGCGCGGTGAGAAAATTAATGTTTCTAATATCGGACGGATTGTCGAAGAAGAAGCGTTAAATTTTACCGAGAAGGTAAGCGATTGGGGGGAAAAGATTAACGAAAAATACGGCGACGGAAAAAAAAACACTTCTTTTGACCGAGACGAAACAAAGGCTTTTCTGCGAAAAGGAATAGGTTGGATCGGAGCGATCTTCTCTGCGGTCGTTCGTTTTGTACGCAATTTTGGGAAACCATTATTGATGTTCATCGCCTTTGTGTTACTATTTGCTTTTGCAGTTTCATGGATTGGTTCTATCATTGGATTGTTCATGGCGCAGCCGTTCGTAAACTATCTTACTCCCGATACGCCTTTTTTATCTCACCTTGGCGCATTCAATTTTATGATGTTGCTCAGTGTGCCATTGGCGGCAGTTGCATTACTGATTAGCCGCTTAGTATTTGGTGCTCGGGTGCATACAGGATGGAAAGTAGGTATGTGGATCTTTTGGACAGTTAATCTATTTTCTTTGGCTTCGATTGTCGGGGTTACTGCGCAGGAATTTGCAGCGGGTACCAGCATAGAAAATACCCAGCGACTGAGTGACATTGAGCATTTAACTTTGAAAATAGATGATAGCAATCAAGATTTCTCAACCGTACATTTAGGACCACTACGATTAGCGGGAAAGGATCTGATTAATAATAACGTTAGAGTCAATATTCAAAAAAGTGATTCCGACGAATTTGAAATTATTGAAGAGCGTTCTTCGATGGGGAATAGTTTAGCGCAAGCGAACGAATTAGCAAGCGGATTCGATTATGATTATTCGATTCAAAATGGGACGCTGAATTTTTCTTCTAGTTTTCCAATCAAACGCGGTGAAAAATGGCGTAATCAAGAGATTAAATTGATTGTCCGTGTACCAGAAGGAAAAAAGCTAACCATTGCTGACGAATCAACTGCTCGTCGGGTTTACAATTACCCAAAACAAGAACGACACTTTCATCGCTCGCTCGTGAATGAATGGATAATGGGTAATAAAGGATTAGATTGTGCTGATTGTGAAGAGGAAAAAGTAGAAGAAGGATTGTACGGCTATAAAGATTTTAACCATTTAGAAATCAATGGCTTAATGAAAGTAATGGTTGAAAAAGGCGATGATTTTCATGTGCGTCTGGATGGTAAAGATAGTTATCGACGTACGGTAGAGTTTGATCAAAAGGGCAATCAACTAAGTATTTCAACTCACTTATCCGAGACCTCTTCTCCTTTGCGATTGTATTTAACCATGCCACATTTGCATGCGATTAGCACTACTAATACGGATGACGTAAAGCTGTCTGGTTTTCAAGAAGCAAATTTATCTATTGAAAATAATGGTCGCTATGATATTTTAGCAGAAGTAGATGTAGATTCAATTCAGTTGGTACAGCATGGAAAAAATGAAATTGATTTGCGTGGCGTGGGTCGTTATTTAAAAGCCAATTTATCAGAACAAGCAAAGCTAGATGCAGAGCGTTTTGCGACCAAAGTAGCAGATATCACTGCTTTAGATGAAAGTAAAATTAAAGTAGCGGTCAGTGATACTTTATATCAAAATCTTAGCGAAAACAGCAGTGTTGCTACCGACGACCAACCGTTGATTATTTCGCATATTTTGAATAACTAAAATTTTAATCTGACTGTATTTTGTTAAATAATTTTGTGTGTGGACAAAATTTATGTTACCTTAGTGTTACTTTGTAAAATAATCTACGTCATTATAACGTGATTTACACTTCGCAATAAGCAAAGTAGCACTAAGGCACTATATAAAAACCGTATCTGAGAACCGAAATGCCCTTCGTAACAATCGGCTGAATGTGGCGTTTCACATCCCCACGCACTACTATGTTCAATCCATTTAAAGACTATTTCTATTACACTAGAAATGAGCGCAACGGCACGATTGGTTTAATTTTAATCGGCGCCTTTTTCTTTACTATTCCTTCCTTTTATTCGTTTATTTTCCCAGTTGACAATAGCAAATTCATTTCCTATACACAGGAGTTACCTGATGTAGCTGAACATTTTCAAGAGGAAGTGGAAGTTACGCCAACTGAAATAGCGTTGTTCAATTTTGATCCTAATCAAGCACCAAAGGAAAAACTGCTCGAACTTGGCTTGCCATCCAACACCGTAAATGCGATTATCAATTATCGCAACAAAGGTGGCAAATTTTACCAACCTACCGATTTACAAAAGATCTATACGCTTTCCGAAACAGACTATGCTCGGATAGTCGATTTTATTAAAATTGCTCCTATTAAAAGTCCAACAATCAGTAAGCCTAAGCCTGATACAAGTGGCGTTGAAGTTCCAGAGGAATACGTAGTTACGCCACTACGGATGTTTCCTTTTGATCCAAATACGACTAAAGCAAATACCTTGCGTCGCCTTGGGCTATCTCAAGATGTAGTTAATAATATTTTACGTTATCGAGCGAAAGGTGGAAAATTCTATACCCCAGAATCCATGCAAAAAATCTATGGATTGAGTAAACGTGATTATGAGCGTATTGCGCCCTACATAGAAATAGCTGGACAAAAACAGGTGCTCGACACCACCAATACGCCTATCGCGGAAGGTAAATTAGATTACATTCGTAAAAATCCACGCGCGATTATCGACGTGAATGAAGCAACGCCCGAAGAGTGGCAGCAGTTACGCGGTATTGGCGAGTATTATGCTAAAAAAATCGTGAAGTTTAGAGATGTACTAGGCGGATTTAGTTCGATTGAGCAAATCGGTGAAACTTATGGTTTGAAACCTGAAACCTTCGCCAGCATGCAGCGTCAACTCAAACTCTCCCCTATTTTGCGTCATCTCAATATTAATATTGCAGAAATGGAAGAAATGAGCAAACATCCATATTTAGATTGGCGACAAGCACAAACGATTTATAATTATCGGATCCAGCATGGCGCGTATGAAACGGTAGAAGATTTATTGGAGACAAAAGTGATTCTGGAAGAGGATTTAGTGCGACTGCGACCATATTTGACGGTGGAATAATAAACATAAAGGCATAAAGGACATAGAGCAATCTATATTCCCTTTATGCCTTTATGTTTTTAAAAAATACTTGAATACCCTTGTCTTAAATTATAAAAGGTAATTTGTATTCAACTAAAATGAACTGTAGTGAGTAAGTGGGTGTCAATACTTATAATTAGCTTTAGTTTACTAATATTGATATTTGTATATGACGTTATATCAATTGACTTTAAGCAGTTAGCTTTCTTTTTTATCGGTTCGCTTTTCATCGGCGTTGGAATAATAGCACTAACCTTAATAAGAATTTTATTGCTTTATCGATCAAAAAGCTTAAGTATTTTTGTTTACATCTTTTGTAGTATTGGCTTGATAACGAGCTTTTTATCTATTACTCCTTATGAAAATTCAATAGGTATTTTGCAAATCGTCCCTATTTTTCTCATAGGACTTGAAGTGAAATATTTTTTAGAAAGTATGAAAATCTCAAATGAAAATTAAGAGGATTAGTTATGCAACTAATTCATCAATCGTCTCCTGCGTTTTCTCAAAATCAAACCCTTCCCAAACTCTTTCCCACTTCGCCTTAATCTGCTCCGTCGCTAAATTTCCAACACTTCCTAAATGCGTATGTTCCACTTCTCGTTCAGGATCAAAATTACCACTATCAATCGCTAGACCAATCTTTTTGTAAGCATCTCGAAACGGCGTTCCCGCCAAAACTTCCTTATTCACTTCCTCTACGCTGTACAAATATTTATACTTTTCTTCCGCTAAAATATTGGGCTTGATTTGCATTTGCTGCAACGCATAATCCGCGATCTGTAAACAATTTTTCACATCCTCAATTGCAGGAAATAATGCTTCTTTCAATAGTTGAAAATCACGATGATAACCCGAAGGCATTCCACCCGTAATCATGCTAATTTCAGCCGGTAAGGCTTGTAATTTATTACACTTCGCGCGAATCAATTCAAAGAAATCAGGATTCTTTTTATGCGGCATAATGCTTGAACCCGTCGTTAATTCCGTTGGAAAACTGATAAAATTGAAATTTTGATTGATGTAAAGCGTCACATCCATCGCCATTTTTCCTAACGTATGTCCAATTGCTGCCAAGGCATAACTTAAAAATAACTCGGATTTCCCACGTCCCATTTGCGCATGAACGACATTATAATTCAAATCCGAAAATCCCAATAATTTAGTTGTCATTTCCCGATCCA
>JBGCES010000255.1:0-6266 GCA_045106545.1 Saprospiraceae bacterium | reverse complement strand
TAATGTAAAATTTAAAATGTAAAACCGAAAAATGTAAAAGGTACACGTCATGATTCGAACCGCTTTTGTACGTATATAGTGTACTTTTGAATTTTACATTTAGTCTTTTACATTTTACATTGAAGAACTTAACAGCTCTGCGGTAGAGGGCGTAATTTTAAAGAAACTGCGAGTATAAAAAAACAAGTCCGTATCGGGCAAAATAGATTGCATTTTAAAATTAGAAACGCACAAGAAATTGATTATCTTAGATTCGATCCTTGCTTCGAAGCATGCATCATAAAGAACGTAATTGTTAAGATACTTCCGTCTAATGAATCAATACTGCTGAAGGGTAATAATAGTTGGTTAACAGAAGATACTAGTTACTATTTCAACAAACCTGATCCACAGCTAATCTATCAAATAGATCCTATCGAAAGTAGTAATGAAATTAATGTACAAGTAGATTTTTGGCTATCGGCTATATTTGATCAAGAAGCCAGTAAACTACTTGATTATAATACCGCTATTTTAGAAATTAACCAACAATTACAAAAGCAATTAACGAGTATCAATACTGCTCAAGAAACGCAGTTCTTGCAATTATTAGAAAAGAACACAGAATTAAAACAACATATTCAAGCTTCAAAACAGCATGAAATAACTACATTACAGCAAGAGATAGACAATAAGGATAAAAAAATTACTCAGCAAGAAAAACAGCATATTCAATTACAGCATGATTCTGAACAAATGAAATTATCCTACGAAAAAATAATAAAGAATAAAGTAGATCAACAAGCTAACTTGCAGCGACAGTATGATAATTCGATTCAAAAACAGACTAGTCATAATGAATTACTACTGAGTCAAAGGACAAGACAACTACAAAGTATAAGCACCATGAAAAATGAAATCACAGCTATCACTAATTCTTGGAGCTATCGACTTGGTTTTTTCCTAACCAAACCAATCAGAATATTCATAAACCTGTTGAAGTAAGTTCCAACTATTCTAAGAAGCTGTTTTAAAACTTCTAACGATTTACAATTATTTTTATAAAATGAAAAAGTTATATCCTAAATTATTATTTCCCTTATTCCTATTGCTTACTCTTTTTTCTTGCGCAGAAGAAAGCAAAAAAACAGATAAAATGTCAGCCAATAACTCTCAATCCACCCATCAAGACGAAGACAACTATACGCCAGGTTCAAATTGGAAATTGGCTTGGTCAGATGAGTTCAAGTCCGCTACCCTCGACACTAAGACTTGGAATCGTCAAGTAGAAAAAGCGGGACGCTTCAACGAAGAATGGCAGCGCTACACGGATAGTACAGACAATGCTTATATCGAAAACAATTGTTTGGTACTTAAAGCGATGCACGAAGGCAATGAGCACGCGATGGATCATTATACCTCTGCTCGCTTGAATACGGCGGGTAAAATGACCTTTAAATACGGAAAAATTGCCGCTAAAATGAAGCTGCCTTATAGCCAAGGCATTTGGCCCGCCTTTTGGATGCTAGGCGCAAATATCGACGAAAACGGCGGCGATACGCCTTGGCCGCAATGCGGTGAAATTGATATTTTGGAATTGTACGGTTCTAAAAACGACAGTATTGTCGAATGTAACTTACATTATGCCAATGCAGAAAATAAACACACGATGATGGGTGCAGCAGATTATCACCTCAAGGATGGTAAATTCGCTGATGATTTCCATGTGTTTGAGTTGGAATGGGACGAGAATAAAATATCTTGGCTAGTGGATGGCGAACAATATGCGACGACTTCCATCGCTACTGAAGATCGCTCGGAGTTTCGCAACGAATTTTTCTTATTGCTGAATATTGCTGTTGGCGGTACTTATGCGGATTATCCAGATGAAATGACCGTTTTTCCGCAGTATATGTACGTGGATTGGATTCGGATTTATGAAAAGGTTTAGGCTAAAAACAACTAAAGTTGTTCTGCTAGTTTTTATGAAACGCGAAGGTCGCGGAGACGCAGAGATTTTCTGCTTTAACACGCTCACAGCTTAGTTTTTAGATCACAGAGCATTTTTTCTTACGAAAAAAATTAAGCGGAGGACAAAGAAAATCCAGCGTAAAAATCACTTCTTCCTCAATCCAATATCCAATTAGGCTTGTACAAAGTTTTGCAAAAGACACAGTTTTTGACGCAGATAAACGCAGATTTTTTCCGTAATGCTACGGAAAAAATCATAGAGAATCAGCGTCAAATAAAGACTTTGTACAGTCCTAATATCCAATATCCCAAATTACCCCAAATAATGAATTTGCATAATCAACTCCTCTTCAGTAATGGGTTGTAAATTTAAAGCAGCGTTGACATCTTGCATATTTTCAACCTCTAATGTGCCATAATAAAACTGCTTTGCGGTCTTTCCAATCGCGATAACCGTAAACGGTTGTTCGGTGGGTACATTATAAAAAATGAAACGTCCGCGCTGCCAATACATTCGAGCTACACTATTGATGTTTTTAAATACCATAAACGCTACCACTTCATCCATCTTACCGTCCGCCTGTGGACGAATACTCCATAATTTGCGTTGGTGACGTTGATAAGTCCGATAAGGATAAGCGATATTGCTCCACTGTAATTCGCGCAAAGAGGTAGAAACGGAGTTATGCGGAAGCGTTCTTTCTAAACGAGTCGAAGCGTTTTCTGCTTCTTGCCAATCAATACAAGCATTGGATTGCCCATTTGCAAAAGAAGAATAACCCCGATAGATGCGCAATGCTAAAGGATTGACTAAATCATTACTCAAAGGTAGAGCTACAGACAAGCTCGTTTGTAAACGTAGTGGCAAATAACTTTGATGAATATTTAAATAAAACATACCGCCCGTTTCCAATAAGCGTCCTTCTGCCGTGGTTGGTAAATTAGAAAAAATCATATCCGCCTTAGTACGAACTTCGCGTAATTCGACACAAACTTCGCCCTTCACTTCTTGATTATCAAGGTGTACACAACAGTTTTTTGGAAAAAAAATAGAAGTACTTTCTTCTCCATTGACAATATTATTCTGCTGATTATGAATGGTAAAAGTCTGAAGTGGTGACCGCTGGGCGTGAAAGAAATCGGTCAAATAACGGTAAGAGACATCCTGCGGATGCGACTGATAAATCTGTTGCCGAAAGGCTTGGCGTTGGGCTAATCGGCGTTTCAATCCGAGCAGATTACTCGCCTGACCCGACGCTTGTGGGGAAGTGGGTTTGTTCATGGTTATACTGTTTTCTCAAAAAAAATTAAAGAGCAATCCAAATATAACAGATTTTTTTAATAAATCAGCACCCATCGGCAAAAAAGCACCCACAGCAACACTGTAGATGCTAAATAAAGCATGAAGTTTTATTTGACCTCGCAGTCTGTGGCTGCTCAAAAATTAACTCCGAAATGCTTCGGAGCAGACTTTGTAAACTTTTTATGTTGAAAAGCCTGTCCCGAGCTAGATTCGGGGTGAATGTCGCGCTCACTTTTACATTTTGTGTTTTACATTTTAAATTTTACATTATCCGTGGCTGCTCGGCTAGAGGATATTAATCATTTCTCCTTCGTCGCTTTCGCTTTAAAAAAAGTGTAACAAAACGTTCCACCGCCTTGTGCAGTACGGTGTAAATCACGAATACCATTTTGCATTGCTTCGTCCCCAATTAGCTTTTTAGCAACGGCGTCTTCGGCTACGCCCGCAATCATTGCCGTAAAGGTTTTATTGATAAATCCATCGACTAAAGCAGGTTTAGAATCATCGACATAAATCTGACGCGGACTCACGTTAATCAATTGAAAATCAGCTTGTTGCAGCAATGGATACAACTCGCGTCCAATGTTCGCATTGCCGCCATTTTGACGCTGCAAATCGACTTGTGCTTGTACTGCTTTTTGTGCTACAAGACTATCAGGATGAAAGTACGTTGACCCATGATCGCCTTCAATCACGGTAATCGTTCCGCCCGTTTTTAATACCCTCCTTAGCTCTTTTAAAATTTGTAATGGTTCACGTAAGTGTTCTAATACGAAACAGACAAAAACGTGATCAAAAGTATTCGCAGCATAGGGTAGCTGTCGCAAATCTGCTTCCGCGAAACGCACATTGGTCAATTCAGCTGCGGCAATATTTCGTTCCGCCGCCGTGATGGATTTTTTAGAAATATCAACCGAAACAAACGTGCAATCAGGGTTCTGCGCCGCAATGATTTGCGTCTGCGCTCCTACCCCACAGCCTGCTTCTAAAATTGTACTCCCTGCCTCCCAATTCGTATCCCAATGCAAAAAATCTGCAATGCTGGTCGCCTGATCGTAAAGCCGTGTCGCTTCTTGTTGCGAATAACCGTGGATATACTTTTCCAATTGCGACTGGCGAATGTCGTCAATTCGTTCTTCCAATCCATCAATTTGCTGCAAAATAGTCGCCGCCGTTTCCTGAAATTCTTTCCCTGCTGGTGTAAATAATAATTGATTATTGGAGCGATAAAATAAGGGTAAATCGAGGTGGCTTTCGAGTTGTTTGAGTTGATGACTCAGGGCAGAAGGTGAGAGATTAAGTCGTTTCGCCGCTTTGTTAAGTGAACCAACTTCGGCGATGGTTTCGATGAGTTTTAGGTGACGAACTTCGATCATGGATTTACTTGTGTTTTGTAGATGGGTAGGTTGACTTGGTTGATAAAATTGATTGGTTAATTAAGTTAATCGCTTGGCACATTGAAAATTGCAATAATCAACTTAATTACCATATCAACTAACAAAGGAATGATTAATTTCTGTAAGCAAATTTAGCAGAAGCGATGGGAAAATAAAGCGAATGATGCTGAAAGAATTTGCACAACGTAGTGAATTATTTTCAATAAAAAAAGGCTACTCACACGAACAGCCCTACTTCCTAATACATTGATTATCAATCACTTATTTTACTAGCCGATCCACTCCAGTCGCCACTGCCGCATCGCCAGTGATATTCACTACCGTCCGTAACATATCTAGCGGTCGGTCGAGCGCAATAACTAATCCCAAACCCGCAGCGGGTAAGCCGACTTGCTCTAAAACTAAAGCAAGCATAACGATACCGCCACTCGGTACAGCAGCAGAACCGATAGAAGAAATCGTGACTGTTCCAATAATTATCAATTGGTCAATAATAGATAATTCAATGCCATAAACTTGCGCGATAAATAGGCAAATCACGCCTTGATACAGCGCTGTTCCATCCATGTTTGCCGTTGCGCCAAGCGGTAAAACAAAACCCGAAACTTCTTTGCGTACTTGTAAATTTTCTTCCGTGCATTGCATCGTGACGGAGAGTGTCGCCGCGCTAGAACTCGTGGTCAATGCGACTAATTGCGCGGGTAAAATGCCTTTTAAAAATTGCTGATACGATATTCCTGCGACCGCTTTCGCTAAAAATGGATAAATACCAAAAACCAAGACGATAAACCCGCCAATCACCACCGCACAATAAAGCAGTAAAACACCTAAAAAATCTATCGACTCCGTACGTGCGACCACCGTTGCCATCAAGGCAAAAACGCCGATTGGACCGAGATAACGCATGATAAAATCAATGATTTTTATGACCCAGTCGTTGAGCGCGACGAAAAGGGATTGCAAAGTAGATTGAGTAGCATCGGGTAAGCGAATCACCGCAATCGCAGCAATTAAGGTGACGAAAATCAAGGAAATCATATTGACTTTGCCCAAACTAGGAATCAAATTTACCAAAAACTGTAAAGGGGAAGTGATCGCTTCGCTGGCTGAATTGCCATTCTGCGAATTGAGTAATTGTTCTCGCACTGCTTCGCCAATGTAGCTACCAGGCTGAAAAACATTGGTTAACAAAATGCCTAATCCTACTGCTAAAATGGTCGTTCCTAAATAAAAAATTACTGTAGATCGCGCTATTTTACCTAGTTTAGAAACATCGGTGAGCGAAGCAAAACCGTTGAGCAATGAAATGACAATGAGCGGAACGGCGATGAATTTGAGCGCGTTGATAAATAGTTTGCCGAAAGGCGCGATCCAGCATTCAATGAAGGTTGAAAATTCAAAAATATTTGCGCCGATACCTACCAATACACCGATGACCAGCGCAAGAACGATTTGTGTAGTGAGATTCAATTTTATGGACATCGGTGCGGTGTTTTTTATATTTAAAGACTTCTTCCTGCGTTTAGACTCCTCCCTTACTTTCCAGTCCTCAATTTATTTTCAATAAATCCTTCCAATACCGCCAGTCCATTAGCAAATTGTTTGTTGTTGTTGAC
>JBGCES010000254.1:0-2144 GCA_045106545.1 Saprospiraceae bacterium | reverse complement strand
ACGTGTTATCGCGTGGTTTGAATTTGGCTTTGCGTCTTCTTATCAAGAGGCAGACGGCGGTTATTTATTAGAAGAAAAACCACAATGGGCAGCACGAGACAGCAGCGGAAATATAGTTTCCAAAAATGATTTTCAGTGGATGAATGCCTTTGATAGCAATGTGCAGGATTTCATTTTATCATTGCTAAAAGAAGTAGCGGAAAATTATGAAGTAGCTGGAATTCAGGGCGACGATCGTTTACCCGCTTTGCCTTCTCTAGCAGGGTATGATTCGCTGACCGTAGTACGTTATCAAATGGAACATCAAGGCGCAACGCCTCCAAACGATCCATTCGATACGGCTTGGGTCAATTGGCGCGCGGATTTGCTGAATGATTTTATGCAGCGGATGCATACGGAATTGAAAGCAGTGCGCGAAGATTTGGTGATCAGCGTTTCGCCAAGTATTTATCCGTGGAGTAAGGAACAATATTTACAAGATTGGCCCACTTGGGTGGAAAATGGCTGGGTGGACGAGGTTTGCCCACAAATTTATCGCTATGATTTTGAGAAATATGAAAAGGAATTGGATAAAATATTAGAGGAGCAAGTGAGTTTCGAACATCATCATTTAATCGCTCCAGGTATTTTAGCGCGAGTGGGCGATTATTATGCAAGCGATACTTTATTGCAGCAATTTGTGGACGAAAATCGTAAACATGGAATAGATGGCGAAGTGTTTTTTTATTATGAAGCATTGCAGCGTAATGAGCAATTTTATGAAAATTTGTATGATTGAACGCAAAACTTGTCCCGAACTCGATTCGGGAGACGTGAAGGCGCGAAGGGATTTTTTAGGTTGGAATTTACGTATCGGATACCTTCGAGGTATCCGATACGTGAGCGCGGCTATTGTACTAATTTTTGCAAGTTGTTCGCCTGCTGAAATCACTACTTATACTAGCAGGTTTGCGCAGGAACAACAATTTCAGTTAGCTAGCCCGGCTATCCAATCAGAAGCGATATTTTTTACGGATAAAAATTCGATTGAACTCGATTTAGGTTTAGCGGAAGCGGAGATTCGTTACACATTAGATGGTAGCGAACCTGTGGAAACTGCGCCGCTTTTTACCGAATCAATTGTCTTAGAAAAATCGACTACGCTTAAAACTAAAGCATTTCATCCTCAATATTTAGCAAGTAAAAGTGTTAGTGCGCAGTTTTTTAAATTAAACCCGCAACTCCCGATCGAAAGTGTCACTTTGAATCGGGAACCACACGCAAATTATCTCGGAACGGGCGCAGATGGATTAGTGGATCGCCGAAAGGGAACAACGAATTTTCGGACGGATCATTGGATGGGATTTGCTGGTGGCAATGTAGCATTGAGTGTCAATCTAGCTGAACCAGCTCCAATCAAACATCTGATAATCAGTTTATTATCTGATCCTAATTCGTGGATATTTTTACCCGCTGCCGTAGAAGTGTACGGTGGGAAAAGTAAAAACGCGATAAATCTGCTCGCCCAGCAAGCAATTGAACCAACTATGGAAAATTCGCCCATCGCTTTCCATTTTGCTAATGTATCATTTGCAGAAACGTCCGTGAAATTTCTAAAAGTGGTCATTAAAAGCCAGTCGGAAATACCTGCTTGGCACATGGGAAAAGGAACGCCGCCGTGGTTGTTTGTGGATGAGGTTGTAATCCAGTAGAGACGTTTAAAAAAACGTCTAACCAGACTAAATCAAACAGATAATTTTTGAATCATAAAATTAATTCATATCGAAAAGAAGACGTTTTTTTAAACGTCTCTACAAAAACGACTGAATTTTGCATAAGCTGATTAATCTTACTTTTCTCTTCCTTTGCCTAAGTCAATTTGCTACCGCACAGGAAAAACTCAATTACGAACACCCCATCCCTTTCGCGCCGCGCGAATACGTTTGCTATCGCACAACCGAAGCATTGGAAATTGATGGAAAAGCCGACGAAGCAGCTTGGCAAAACGCGCCGTGGACGGAAAAATTCGTAGATATTGAAGGGAATTTAAAACCTATACCTACGCACGATACGCGCGTAAAAATGTTGTGGGATGACGACTATTTTTATTTCTACGCTAAACTAGACGAACCGCACGTCTGGGCGACATTGCGACAACGCGATAC
>JBGCES010000253.1:0-5189 GCA_045106545.1 Saprospiraceae bacterium | reverse complement strand
TATTTTCAAACGATTGATATTCAATACTTTGCGCAACCTATGTTTTCTATGTGGCTATCCCGTTATTCAACGGGACAAGTTATGTTTTACTAAAAAATGTGTTTTCGGACTAGGCTCAACTTTCGGAAGTTTAGTAATCGTAGAATTCCAAATCAGGAAGTTAATTTTTAGCTGTTACTAAAACCCAGATTACTGCACGACGATCCGCTCTACCCACGAATATTGCTCGTCACATCGGGATCGATTGCCATCTCGCGGTAGCGGTTGCGCGTGTAAAAATGTTCGGTTGTATCGCCTTGAATCGCAAGTCGAGTTGACCATAGAAAATTTATTGTTTAATAAATTTGGCGTGGTAGCTCACTGCCGATTGTTGAATATAAATGTGATAAAGTCCGTTCGGTAAATATTGAATAGGAATATTTAAAGTGGACGAGATAGAGGAAGAATTTAAATTAGCAACGAGTTGTCCGTTCGTAGCAAATATTTGCAAATTCAACGGTAATTTAGTGGAAGTAGGCAATTTAATATTCACAGCATCTTGCGCCATCGTTGGATAAATTTTTAAGGGCAATCGCTCAATATTTCGGGTATTGGTACTAAGTGAATTTTCCGATTCAGGGCGAGACGTATCCAATGCCGTGCTACTATTGACATCTTCATGGTACAAAACAAACCGATCAATAGCATGTCCCTGTGAACGAGCGGCAATTTCGATGGTATAAACGCCCGCTGTATCAAATTCCATGTAAATTTCGTGTGGATCTCTATCACTGGTGCGGGTAGCCCACGTCCAACCATCGGGGTTGTTTTGGTAAACCTTGAACCAACCGTTGCTCCCCGATCCTTCGGGATTGGGCGACTGTCCACTGCCATGTGGATAAACACGTTCGCCCGGTTTTTCGGCGTAAAAATTACTGGCATCGCGGCATCGTAACCAACTGTCGTTATGTTCCGTATTACTATCGCCCTGAGCAATTAAACTGCGCCACTGAAAGCGATACTTACCCGTTTTGTTGATAGCAATTTCGTAGTGCATCGGGAAATTACCAGGGTCATTAAAGAGATCGTTACCGCGATAATTGAGGTAGCCAGTACCAGTGAAGCCAGCGCGATTGGTTTGTAATTCCCATGCATCCCAATTGGAAGTGGTAGATTCTATTTCTACCACAACGATGCCGCCTACTTCGTGAAAGCGAGGAAGTTCCTGTGCGATTAAATCAGTTAAAATTAAGCAGCCAATTAGTAGTAGCCAGTAGTAGGATGGCTTCATTTTTTAAGTTTATTATTTTCTATTCAATCCATTGTTCTGATAAAATCCTCTACCCGCTCCACCATTTCTACATTACCTGCAAAAAATGGTGTCCGCTCGTGAATTTCTGTTGGTACAATATTCAAAACTGACTGGTAGCCGTCTGAAGCCTTCCCACCTGCTTGTTCTACCAAAAACGCCATTGGATTACATTCGTATAATAACCGTAATTTTCCTCTAGCTGCTTTCTGCGAAGCGGGATACATATATATACCGCCTTTCAGTAAAGTGCGATGCAAATCGGCGATCATCGAACCGATATAACGTCCAGTGTAAGGACGATGGGTAGCCGAATCGATGGCTTTACAATATTCTAAATAAGACTTGATAGCGGGCGAAAAGTAGTTTGCATTGCCTTCGTTGATACTGTAAATATTACCCTTTTTAGGAATTTTCATATTCGCATGCGAAAGGTAGAAAACACCTACTGCGGGATCGTAAGTGAAACCATTCACGCCGTTTCCAGTGGTATAAACCATCATGGTAGAAGAGCCAAAAATGACGTAACCCGCCGCAACTTGCTCGCAACCTGCCTGTAAAAAATCAGCTTTGGTTGCTTTTGTCCCTACGGGTGAAATACGTCGATAAATCGCAAATACAGTTCCGATAGAAACATTCACTTCGATGTTAGAAGAGCCATCAATCGGATCGATCAACACCACGTATTTTCCGTTCATTCCCGCGTCATTCTCCAGAACAATTGACTTCTCTTCTTCCTCAGAAGCGATACCACAAACTTCATTTCTTGCACTCAATGCTCTGACAAACAGTCGATTAGCATAAACGTCTAGCTTCTTCTGTTCTTCGCCCTGCACATTCTCAATACCGGCACTTCCCATCAAGTCATCGACTAACCCAGCCTTATTAATTTGACTATTCATCACTTTGGCTGCCAGACGAATCGCACTCAACAAGCGGCTCAGTTCGCCTTTAGCATAAGGGAAATCTTGTTGGTTTTTAATAATAAACTCACCTAGTGTGACAAATTCACTCATAACCTAGTATTGGTTAAAAAATAACTTCCCCTTTTAAATTTTTCAATTAGCCTGTTCCGTAGGATTACGGGAATTATTTTTTGAATAAAAACTATTCATTCGAGAAAATTATCATTTGAAAATTGGGAAGTTACTTTTTAGCAGTTACCTAATCGAATTAATGTGGTTTCGATTCCCAAATTTAATTGTTAACAGTTCAGACTATATCCTGTACTATACTGTAAAAAAAGTTTTATTCAGATTTTGCTTTTCTAAGCTGAAAATCGATTAATAAAATTAAAATCATTTTTTACTGCTGCGACTTCCTTTTTTAGAATCATTTCCGCTGCTGTCCTTCCCATTTTTTTGAAATCGGTACTGATCACGGTAATACCTAAAAGCTCTTTGAGCGGCGTATCGTTATAGGAGATAATACCAATTTCTTCGCCTAATTTATAGTGCCGCTCACGGGTTTGTTTCACCAAACTCACCAAGTCATTTTCGGTAATTACTACGTACAAATCGCCGATCTGCAATTCCATACTTTCATATATTTCATCCAGCACTTCGTAGTCAAAATCATATTTAACGCAAAAGCGTTTGAAACCTTTTACGATGTCTCGTGGATATGGATAAATCGCTTTGTTGGGGTAGGCTAAAATAACTTTTTTGTACTTCTTGATTTGGGCGAGACTGGTCTTTAATGCACTATAAATATCTTCAATAAAATGTTGATAAACCCGGCCTACGGTAGCAGGCAAGCTGTGTAAATTGCGATCCACAATGATCAGTTTTTCGGGTGGAATGCGATGGATCATTTTTAAAATATCATCTGGGCAACCCATATGCTGATGGTGTTCGTTCCGAAAATGCGGCATAATTACATAGTAGTCGTATTGCGTTTTTTTCTTATTAAGAATATTCGCAAAAACCGAAGGTTCGCAATGGTAAATGTCTAAATCAACTTTAGCATTCGCGCCTAATTTTTCCACAAAAGCATTAAAAATGCGCATCTTGTACGTACTCAATTTATTAATTAAAAAGAGCACATTATGCTTGATGGACAAATCGGTTTTAGCAACATAAAACCCTTTTCCCTTCACGGAAACAATGATATTTTGCTGGCGCAATAAGTTATACGCCTTTTCCACCGTATCACGCGAAATATCGAACTGTTCGCTCAAACCATTAATGGAAAAAATTTTTTCACCCATCTTTAACTGTCCATTTTGAATTCCTTTTTTAATAGAATCAGCAATCTGTTTATATTTAGGAATCCGAGAAACGGGATTGATTTTAATAAAACTTGTTTCACTCATTGATTAGTGTTTAATTAATTATTTTGGCAATAATAAGATAGGATAGTACAGGATGGAAATCTTTGATTGCACCGATACATTTACAAAAAGAAATCAAAATAAGGAAAAAATATGCAACCAACAGTAAAAACCTTTCAACATGTAGATTATCTCTGGGACGAAGAAAAAGCAGCGGCACTCGGCGACGACCAAGTTGCCCTATTTTTATATCGTTCTAATATTTTAGGTGCAGACTTGCGCATCACTAATTACGGAGGTGGAAACACCTCTTGTAAAACAATCGAAAAAGATCCGCTAACGGGTGAAGAAGTAGAAGTCATGTGGGTCAAAGGTTCGGGTGGCGACATCGGGACGTTGACACGGCAAGGCATTGCGGGTCTTTATACGAAGCGTTTGCGCGCCTTGAAAAACGTTTATCGCGGCATCGAACACGAGGATGAAATTGTGCCATTATACTATCATTGTTTATATGATTTGGATAGTCGTGCGCCTTCTATTGATACGTCATTGCACGGATTATTACCCTTCAAACATATTGACCATTTACATCCCGACGCACTGATTGCTGTGGCTGCGGCAAAAGATAGTCAGGCGATTACCAAAGAAATTTGGGGTGATACAATGGGCTGGGTACCTTGGCAACGTCCAGGTTTTGATTTGGGTGTCCAATTAGAAAAATGCCTCAACGAAAATCCAAATATTCGTGGTATTGTATTGGGCAAACACGGATTATTTACCTGGGGTGATACGGCTTACGAATCTTATATCAATAGCTTGGAAGTCATCGAAATGGCGGCAGAATATATCGCACAGCGCGAAGGCAAAGAACGCCCCGTTTTTGGTGGACAAGTGACCGACAGCTTAGCCGCTGAAGATCGTAAAGAGCAAGCTGCGAAACTCGCGCCGATCCTCCGTGGACTGTGCTCTTCTTACCAACGGATGATTGGACACTTCACAGACGACGAGCGTGTTTTACAGTTCATCAATAGCAAAGATTTAGATAAATTAGCACCGCTGGGAACGTCTTGTCCCGATCACTTTTTGCGTACCAAAATTCAACCATTGGTGCTGAATATTTCCGCGAAAGTGAATTTGCAAGACGTGGATGCCGTCAAAGCTAAAATCGAACCGCTTTTCGAGCAGTACCGCCAAGAATATCAGGCATACTATGATAATTGTAAACACGATAATTCACCTGCGATTCGCGATCCAAATCCAGTCGTGATTCTCTATCCGGGCGTAGGTATGTTTACGTTTGCTAAAAACAAACAAACGGCGCGAGTCGCTGCTGAATTTTACACCAACGCCATCAACGTGATGCGTGGCGCGGAAGCCATTTCGGAATATACCGCACTGCCCCGCCAAGAGGCGTTTGATATTGAATATTGGTTGCTAGAAGAAGCAAAATTGCAACGTCAACCCAAAGAGAAACCGCTCTCGCGTAAAGTGGCAATCATCACGGGCGCGGGCGGCGGTATCGGTAAAGCGATTGCCGATAAATTAGCCGAATCGGGCGCAAATGTGGTATTGACTGACATCAACGAAGCGCGTTTGCAGGAAGCCAATGCGACTTACAAACGTGACGTC
>JBGCES010000252.1:0-5245 GCA_045106545.1 Saprospiraceae bacterium | reverse complement strand
TTTTTGACTGAGGCTATTTTTGTGCTAGACAAGGCAAAAAACGTAGTCATAGTCTTTTTACGACGAGGCTTTTTAACGATGTATAGTGCAAAAAGAGACCGTCACAAAATGTGTCGATTATTTTAGGTTAACTACTTAAGTACTTACTAAGCGTTACAGCGTAGATTTCTTACGAAATTTTAGTGATTAGTTATCAGCAAACTTGATGTATTTAATACATTCTGTTTGCTGATGACTAATTAATTTCACTACAATTTGTCCCAACACCGTTAACTAATTTCTTGCTTTATTCGTCTAAGTAGAGTTACATATTTATATTAACAGCAAATACGGTGTAAGTCGCTCTCTATGAACGCTTTGTCACAATTTGACAATCATAACTTGTACCCGCCTGCTCCTAACTTGATTCGGGGACGAATGACAGTACAATTTTGTCAATTTACTTATTTAAGAAACGCCGAAATAATTAATTCAATATGAAGTGGAATTCCGATAAAATCGTCAGCATTAGTGCCATTTTAATTAGTTTAGTAACGCTAATTGTTTTTATCTACCAAACCAATATCATGCGCGAACAACAGCGCTTGTCGGTACTCCCCTATCTGATGATTGCTAACGAAAATGGGCAGACACCTAATCATAAATTAACACTTCGCAATACGGGCATCGGCCCTGCTTTTATCGAATCTGTAGTTATAACCAGCAAAAAGAAAAAGTACGAGATGGATTTACCTACCTTTTTGTACACGCACGTTCCAGAAATGGATAGTATCAATAACTTAGGTTATTCTAATATTTTCGCAGGTCAACTCATTCCTGCGGAACAAGTCATTCCCATTCTCGAATTTGACAATTCCTGGGAAGATGTCAAAAAAATGCTAGTTATCTTAGATGAATTAGAAATCGAGATTGCAATTATTTACAAGTCAATTTACGAAGAACGCTGGTTGCTGAGTTCAGCAAAGTTTGCGCCCGAAAAATTATAGCATACGTTTTTCGCATTCTAATCAGTGGTGAAGGAATGAAAATATTTCGTGCTTTGCTATTACTCAACCCCAAGTATATTGATTAAAATAACACTCAACAAAACAATTTAGATTTCCATTTATTCCTACTCAGGAATAAATTATTCACATCAAACGAATATTTATAATTTATTTATTTTTAATATAACATTGAATATTAACTTATTAAACACTAATAAACAACTAAATAGATATATAAATATTATAATTATAAATACAAGCACTGTCACACCTCTTTCATACTTAAATTTTTATAATATTGACACAATTTTTGTTTCTATTCCACTGATAATTGTTGAGCAGTATTTAGTTCTCGTAACAGTTGAATCATTTTATCCTACCCATCTACCGAACCGCATTGCTTTGTCTATGGAGCATTCGAAAAATTAACTTATAAACCTCCCATGCTGAAAAGCCTGTCCCTATTCGCCTCGAATTTATTTCGGGGCACTCGATTCGGGCTGAATATCGGCATTTTGAGTTTTATATTTTAGGTTTCACATTATCCATACTACCACTGTAGTGTATTTCCAACTGTTTCCCCTCAACGTTTTCTTCTCTGAATAACAAATTAAAATCATGTGTAATTTTACTAAAATGTGCCTTTGGTTGGCACTGTGCTTCTCGTGGACGATGGGCTACGGACAGGACGACACTGCCGTTCCGCAGATTACCGACATTAGGTTCTCCAACCAGACCGTAAACGTAACGAATGGCGACGTAACAGTCTCTTTATTTATTGACATCACCGACAATCTGAGCGGTGCAAAAAATGTGCTTCCTGATTTAATTTATCCTAATGGCAAACGCGAAAATTGTGTCGCTTCTCTCGTATCTGGCACAACGACCAATGGCACTTGGCGTTATGACTTCAGTATTCCTCGCCACATGCCCGCAGGCATTGCACGGATGGATTTATATCTGACGGACGAAGCCATGAATCATACCTTTTTCACCAGCGATCAACTGAGAAATAGCAATTTTGATCCAGACTTCTTAATCATTGATAGCAATCCAGATAACACACCTCCGGGCATAGTCGATATTTCGCTTTCTAGCCAAACCGTAGATATTACGAATGGTGATGGAATGATTACGATTCAAATGGATATCACCGATAACCTAAGTGGCACAGGAGTCGTGTTCCCAAACTTAGTACTGCCTAATGGGATGGAAATCAATGGAAACGCGCAACTTATTAGCGGCTCGGTAACCAATGGTCGCTGGGAAAAGACCTTTGTTATTCCTCAACATACTGAAACTGGAATGGCACAGTTTGGTCTTTTTTTGGAAGATGGCGTTTATAATGGCGTAACTTTTAATCCAGCTGGCGTAGCGAGCGGCGGATTTGATAATGATTTTATGATTACTGGAGGCGTAGCTGATAATGCTGCACCCGAAATCTTATCCTTTGCCGTTTCAACAGAAAACGTAAACGTAGAAAATAGCAGTGCTTTAGTAGCCGTGCTTATTCGCGCAACGGATAATTTGAGTGGCGTACGTCAAGTAATTCCACATCTGAATACGCCTAACGGAGATATTTCCAGCAATGGCGCAACGCTCATTTCAGGTACCGAAGCAGATGGATTATGGCGATATACGTTCACGATTCCGCAATATACTTCCGCAGGAATGGGTACATTTAATATCTCCGTTAAAGATCACGTGAATAACTGTGCTGATTTAACTTTTGCGGAACTAGACAACATGGGCTATGTAGCAGATTTCGAAATCAACGCAAGTAGTTTACCGATTTCCTTAGTCAACTTCTCGGCAGAGAATCAGTCCGACCAGATTTTGTTAAATTGGAAAGTCGTTACGGCAACGGAGGATTTTGGTTTTCAGGTAGAACACAGTACTGATGGGAGCAGCTTTCGCAAAATTGGCGAAGTTGGTGGCGGAAAAATATCGGCTTCGATTCAGCACTTTGAGTTTATCCACTTACAACCTGCTAACGGTCGTAATTACTATCGTTTACAACAAATCGAAACAACGGGAACGAGCAAGTATTCCACCATAGTAAACGTGCTGCTAGAGGAACAGATCGCTTATGTTTATCCTAACCCAACTTCGGGTTCGATCAACGTGGATCAGACGGCAGATTTTGTTGAAATTCTGAATTTGGCAGGACAATCGCTTTTGAAATTTCACCAAATTGGTAGCGATCTAGATTTGAGTATTTTACCAAACGGGACTTATTTGGTCAATACTTGGCGCAATGGAGCAGCGCAAACGGAGCGTATAGTGAAACGGTAGGAGTGAGAATTTATCAGTAATCAGTGACTAGTCGTACTAGTCACTGATTACTAATAACTAATAACTACTCTACTGCACCATCATTTTCTGAGATACTACATTTTCACCATCCGAAATGCTATATAAGTACAAGCCTTTCGGCAAATCAGCTGCGTTGTAATCAAAAGCATTCTCCCCATTCTGCAAACGAATCTCGCGCTGATATACTTGCTGACCTAATAAATCACGCACCTCAAAAGTAAAATCACCTGCCGTTAATGCATTCACTGCAATCGTCGTCGTTCCACTAAATGGATTCGGCTGATTTTGTAAACTCAACTGTCTTGCTAAAGGATTATCCGTCGAAGTCGTCAGACAAGAAGCATCAGCTGAATCAGCAACGAGTGATAAATTATACTCTCCTGGAGCCACCGTATTATCAGGCAACGTCAATGGAATTTCAATAATCGAAGTATAGATAATCACGTCCAAAGTCAAGCTGTAATCTTGCACTGGATTATTCGCCTCAGGCGTTCCTTGCAAAATAAAACAACTCACCGTATTGCGTAAGTACAAACAGTCTTCCGCACCACATTCAAAATCAATCCCTTCTGGTAACCCATTCACTCCAATGACAGCAATCGAATCTACTTCCAACTGCCCAATACCAGCTACTTCATAAGTGCTATCAATCTTTAATGTAAATGTAAACTCGTAGGGTTCGCCAATCACGGCACAACCGCTAATACCGCCATCGGGGTTGTTCTCTTCATCAAAAGGCTGCGGGCGAACGACCATAATCGATTCTAAATCCGTCGTATCAGGCGTACAAACTACCTGTGCCTGTGCGTTCATCGCCATAAAACAAAGTAAAAATAGCGTAGAAAATAATTTCATAACAAAATTTTAATGTGTAATGATTAATGTGTAATGAGTAATTTCACACGTACTCCTTCAACTTAACCCATTTCTAGGTTAAAAGTTAAAGTTATACATTAGAATGATAATGTAAGAGCGGTTATTACTTTCCGAAAGGCTTCGGAACAGGCTATTACATATTATGTATTACTCATTAATAAAAAAATGGGTGTAATCAAGAGGTGCGGAAAGGATGTTCGCAGAGTGGTGTGTTGAAAAGACCGCGAACGGTTTGACAAAGATAATAGTAAAAATCACACTTTAATAAACTTTTATGAATTTAAGATTTTTTTAATCGAACATGGGGGTTATATTTGTCCCAATCACACCTAATTGAACGATACCAGCAAATACTTTCACCGCTGGTTTTTCACTCCGTTTACACTATTTTAGCACCTTATTTTGTTTTTTATTGGTAGTAAAGCCTTTAGGCTTTCCCGTTACAGTCCTTCAGGGCTATCAAGATTTAACCGCCATGAATGGCGTTGACCTGTACGACTAAAACCCTAACTACCAGCTCTTTTATCATCCAATCCACAAGTAATGAAACAAACGCTACTCCTTCTTTTTAACACTCTGATTATCAACATATTAATCGCACAAGACGCAACCCTGCGCGGTACGCTATTTGATGCCAATAATAACGATCCCTTGATTACTGCAACCGCGATTTTACGCGATGCAGCGGGTAGCATGAAAGGTGCGACAACCGACTTCAATGGCGATTATGAAATCACAGCTAGTGCAGGTGAATACACCCTCGAATTTACTTACATCGGTTACGAAACGCAGCAACAATCTCTTACGCTAGTAGCAGGAGAAACCCGCGTCATTAATGCTACTTTAAAAACTGCCGCTACCCTACTCCAAACCGCTACCGTTACCAGCGGTCGCTACGAAAAACCGCTCAGCGAAGTGACCGTTTCGCTGGAAGTCATCAAACCCGCATTAATCGAAAGTGTCAATTCCACTTCCGTCGATGAAGTACTCGAAAAAGTCCCTGGCGTGACTATCGTAGATGGGCAAGCCAATATTCGCGGCGGATCGGGTTATAGCTACGGTGCGGG
>JBGCES010000251.1:0-13532 GCA_045106545.1 Saprospiraceae bacterium | reverse complement strand
GACAGTTTGAGAAAAATGGCTGAAAATGAAGAACTTTCAGCCATTGGTGAACTTAATCCGTTCTACGATGGAATAACTGCGGATAATGACAATCAAGCACCATTTTTTGATTTAGCAGAGGAATTGAATTTACCCGTTGGCTTTCATATACTACCGGGTGGACCACCTGGGGGAATTTATCATTTTGGTATGAGTAGAATAAGAGTGAAAAATGCAAATCCCAAACAACTTGAAAAAGTCCTCGTAACTCATCCCAAACTGAAAGTATTTGTAATGCATGGTGGATGGCCTTATTTGGAAGATATGAAAGCGATGTTATATGCTCATCCCCAATTGTATCTTGACATTTCCACAATTGATTGGATATTACCCAAAATAGAATTCCACAATTACCTAAAAGGTTTAGTAGATTCTGGCTTTGAAAAAAGAATAATGTTCGGAAGTGACCAAATGGTATGGCCAGAGACAATTGACATTGCTATTGATGCGGTAAATACAGCTGACTTTTTGAATCTAAAACAGAAGCAAAACATTTTCTTTGACAATGCAGCAAGATTTTTAAGCTTATCAGAAGAAAAAATTAATGAGTTGAAATCAAAATAAATACTACAACTAATCGAGTGGTAAGGAATAACAATTAACATTTAAACCTAATAATACAAGAAGTTGATTTTTAGCAATTTATTTACGAAAATTATCAACGAAAGCTGGCTATTGCAGGTATGCAGCCAACCAAGAAAAAAGAAAACGAATGAATCTAAAATTAACAATAGGATTAATTATTCTTGTAATTGAGATTTCAAGCTGCGGATTAATTGGAACTGAAGGAAAAATAACATCGAAAGATTTTCCTAAAGACTTAGATTTCGCTGATTTGGTTTTAAGAAAACGAAATTAAAACCAATTTATGTTCTGATATAGCCTGTCATTTAATGCGATTACAGAATTTTATTCTTTTACTGTGAATTAGTTGATTTGAATAAAATGATTGAGCTATATCCATTTGCTTTGAGGTATTCATTTAAGTGAATAAAATCACATTGTTTTTAATTTAATTTTGTTTTCCATGCCAATATGGATTAAAAACAGAATTTAATTTTGATTCAATTGTTTTTTCTTATTTTGAAATCAGCGAAATCCAAGTAAAGAATTAAGCAAAGTGGTTGACACAATTGAAGTAACATATATTGCTTGGGCTTGTGCTTGCGCAAACTGGCTACCAACAAAATATCTTAAAACCCCAAATTATGAAACAACCGACAATTCGGAAGATTGTATTTTTATTGAAGCGGAAAATGAAGAACTGAGAATACCAGATGAATATCGTTTAGGTGGATATGGAAATCGAATAAAGCTAATTGGACAATTTTATAGAGACGAGGGAATTTCGAGATACTATGAACAACCAACTTCTCAGAAACCAAAAATTGCAAAAGTATTTAGATACTCAAAAATTGAAGTAATTAAACCTTATTCTATTTGGAACTTTGAAAAGAAAGATGAAGAAGGTTTAGCAAAGGTAGTGACTATTAAGAAAGGAGAGAAAGCTTTTTATGAAAAAAAAAAATAAATTAAAAAGAAGGCCTTCGCTGGCGGTCAGTTTACCCAAAATGCTGGTGCGATGTTTTCAACTCGTACCACGTCAGAAGTGCATGTTAGAACTGCCCACCGCGACGCGCACCTGTTGAAAACATGGCGCGAACAAAAAGTAGATTTAAGAATCATAACGCATCTGAAACAAATGAAAAACAAGCAAAAATTAATCGAAACAATCGAAAAACATACCATTGAGTCCTACCGATCCGCAGTAATAAAAGAAATCCAACCTCAGATTAGATTAAAAACGACTGGAATACCTTGCCAAGAATTAGGAAAAACAAAACTTGGCGGTTGTCCAAATCTACCGAAAGGTATGGATTGGGCGAAGAGCAAATATGGTAATTACTACCTTTCATTTTTGGCGCAAATCAATCTTGCAGAAGTAAAAACGTTTGATGAAGCTGCTTTACTTCCAAATAATGGAATGCTATATTTCTTCTTCAATTTAGATTCAGGTGATGATGGGAGAGTAATATTTTCAAAGGAGATAAATGAATTAGAAAGAGCGGTTCCTCCTGAGGAATTTAAGGAAAAGAAGAAGTCGTTTATGCAAAGATTATTGACAGGTAAATCGAAAAAGAGGATCTTAAAAGAGAGTAAAATTGACCTTTATAAAGAATATGGACTTCCATCTTGGGATTCACTGCGCTTAGAAAAAATCCATAAACTAACGGGAACGAAAACTAAACCCATTAATTTATTCGCAGAAGGAATTTTTGAAGAAAGTTATGAAGTAGGAGAAACGGAAATGACTTCAAATCATCATTTACTTGGAAATTATAAAGGTATTCAGCATGAATTCTACGAATTGGATTGCGTTAATTTTAAGATTAAGAATATTAAAAATTTGACCATTGCTGAAATAGAAAAGGCATTGAAATGGAGGTTGTTATTTCAATTTGACTCAGATAATAATCTTGAAATCAGTTGGGGCGACTGGGGAAGAATTTATTTTTTTATTCATGAAGATGATCTTAAAAAACAGCGTTTTGCGAACGTCAAAATATTAGGAGATTGTTATTGATTTTTACTAAAAACCTTAAATATAATGTTATATCAAGCTAGTTTTTCGACACAGCTCTACCAATGCTGTTGAATTTATTGCTCCAGTCCGTTTAAGCATATTTTTGCGATGCGTATCGACGGTCAATTTCGAAAGATGAAGTATCTCTGCAATTTGCACACTGGCATGATGTTGAGCTATTAATTTCAATATTTCCATTTCTCGCTTAGACAATAAGTCTTTAAAATCTTTTTTCCCTTTTTGATTGACAAATGCAAACGAATATTCTCTACATACTCCCCGACACCAGTAGTGTTGACCTTGTAATAAATGGGAAACATCTTCCATAAATACTATCGTCAGATCTGCCAACCCATTACCATTAAGAGAGAGGTTTCTTGTTTTTAAAAACACCCTTTTTTGAATGTTATTCTTGCAGATTATATTTATGCCGCAAGTGTACGACTCTATTTCCTTTCTATATTCAACTGGGATATTTTTATCAAATCGCTTGATTTGTCTTAAGATTTGATACATGAAAGAGTAGTGACTCCGATGAATGACTTTAAAAGTGATAAGTTTTCCCCACCGTTGTACTTCCGCAGAGGTGTAGCCAGATAATTGTTTTAGATTATTACTGATAAAACAGAAGGACGCAGTGCTGTGGTGATACAAGCCTACCAAAATATCTGCGGGGAAAGAAATTTTTTCATAAAGTGCTGCTACTTGCTGAAGCCGCTCCTTATTTGTACCTTTTTCTGGAAAAACTTCACGCAAGTTGGGTAAGTAGGTCTCAAAATTTATTTCAGCTAGTTATAAGGAATTATGCATTTGTTCAGTTGTTCTTAGAATCGGAGATTCCTTTCGAGAACGAAAGGCATTTCTTAATCAAAGATATTTCTTACAAAAGTATCAAATTTTGCATAGAAAACGTAACAGAAAAAACATATACCTATGGTAGGTATGCTAGCGTGAATTTAGCACGATAAGTGTTTTCTTTTGTATAATTTTAGCAAACATATAGTTATGATTCCCATTCCTATTGTAACCTTTGAACCCACACTTTGAAACACATTATTATACTTTTAAATTGCTAATTCATATGCTAAAGTAAGAGGTCAGAAGTCAGACCGATAAATCTGTCAGAAGTCAGGCTTTGCAATATGTTGAATATCAATCACTTGTGATTAATTCTACGTTTTTGGCAAACTATATTTATTTCTGTCCTCTCACTTATTAGTGAGATAAAACTGGACTAACTCTAGCGTAAATATAGCTTGCCAAGCTTATCTGCCTACAACAAGCCAATAACAGAAAAATTCAAAGACATTATCACCAAAACATGAATCATCCCGAATTTTTCCGCTTTACGAGCAAGAATATTGGTTTCTATTTTTAATTATCTTGTTTTGATTTTGAAATGGTGTAATTGTCAAATTGTGAGTGTGGCAAACACAATTTGACCATTTCACAATTGCACCATTTACGTTTGAGCAACACGAAAATAAAGTATCCAAAAATGATTCTAAAATTCGGGATGATTCATGTTTTGTTAGTGGCTGAACCGTTGAAGCTGGGTCGCAGCTTGAAGCTGCACCCCAGCTTTGCTAATTCAATTTTATACTTTTCGATAAGAAAACTATTACAAGTATAGCTCATAACTATTTATAGACGGTCAAAATTAGTGTTATATCACAAAATTTGTTTGAATGAGTCAGGGCAGTATATAAATTATAGTACATTAGATAAATCAAAAACAAAACGAACGAACAAGGGATAAAAATGAACACATCAACTGACTTTTCTCAATTGGAGCACCTACAGGAAGAGCAACTTCCAGTTCCTAAGCACAAACTACACGATTGGACTCATTTCGCTGGATTATATGCTGCGGAACACGTAGCGGCAACCGAATTTGTCATCGGGGCTACCTTTGTGGCATTGGGCGCAAAGACCATGGATATTATCGTCGGATTGCTGATTGGAAATATACTGGCGGTACTCAGCTGGACGCTGATTACGACACCGATTGCAGTAGAGACCCGATTGAGCCTTTATACCTACCTCAACGAAATTGCTGGTAGCAAGATGTCCAAACTCTACGATTGGGCGAATGTTTTGATTTTTACGGTGATTTCTGCGGCGATGGTCACGGTATCGGCTACGGCAGTTCGATTTGCCTTCAATATTCCTGCTCAACTCGACTGGTATCCCACCAATTTTTGGTTTGTGTTGATTGTGGTGTTGGTCGGCATCGTGGTGGTGTCGGTGGCAATCTATGGTTTTAATGCCGTTTCTGACTTTTCAGGGATTTGTGCGCCCTGGCTGTTTACCATGTTTACTTGTGGAGCGATGGTGTTACTACCAGCTTTGTCCTTGAGCGTGGTGGGGAAAGTAATTCCCGATAGCTGGGCAGAGTTGATTAGTATCGGCAATCAATCTATTTGGACGGGTGTCAATAGCAACGGAGAACCAGGGATAGGTTTGGTCGAAGTGATTGGTTTTGGTTGGGCTGCCAATACGATTACTCACTTTGGTTTGATTGATATGGCGTTGCTTCGATTCGCCAAAAAGAAATCTTATGGACTGGCAACCAGTGCGGGAATGCTCTTCGGTCATTACATCGCTTGGATCGCCGCAGGAATTATGGGTGCAGGCGCAGCGGTGATTTTAGGCAAAACCATTGTCGAACTTGACCCAGGGGATGTGGCTTATTATGCCTTAGGTTGGTCGGGTTTTGTGATTGTAATTGTAGCAGGTTGGACTACAGCAATTACTAATTTATATCGAGCAGGATTGGCGGCACAAGCCGTTTTTACCAACTACTCGCGTAGAAATACCACTTTAGCAGTAGGGTTGGCAATGGTAGTGATTGCTTGCTTTCCGTTTGTTTTCTCCCAAATTTTGCCGTTGCTGACTTATGCAGGCTTATTGGTTGCGCCCGTTGGAGCTATCGTATTTGCGGAGCATCAGATTTTCCCACGCATTGGCTACACTCGGTACTGGTCAAAATATCAAAACTACCTGCATAGTTTTCCTGCCGTTGGTTCTTGGGTTATCGGCTTGGTATTCGGTTTTGGTTTGAATGCCTTAGATGTGATGTCTTTTTATTACCTCTTTGTTCCAACTTGGATTTTTACCATCATCTTGTACACGATTTTGGCTGGGAAGTATGGCGCGAAAAAAGCTTATCCCGAAGCAGAAGCAAAAGAGCAGCAATACAATGAAATGGTTGAACAATTTCAGCAAAAATTGGCGATCGAAGCACCTCAATTGCTACACGATACGTCGCTATTTTCAAAATCACTAAAAACAGTAGGTTTTATAGCTTTAGGAATTACCTTGGTCTTAGCTAGCAATGTCCTATTCGGAAGCAATGATGAAAACGCCTACATCGCTAATCGAGATACATTTTATTACTATGGTTTTATTTGTACGGTGGTTTATTTTGTAGTGGCGTATTGGGCGATGCAGCGAAGAAAGAAACTTGGTTAATAACTGACGTTATGTACTAATTTTTTCTTTTTTCTCCGTCATTCGTCGGAGCAGGCTTTGATGAAAAAGAAACAAAAAATCAAAGCCTGCTCCGCTGTATAGCGGAGACTGTACGAACCTTTTTTTTGTATCAAACAATAAACCTAAAAAGACTAAGCACTTACTCGGCGGGATGCCTGTATTGTACTGTTTGAGCGGAGCGAGTTTACAATACTAGAATTTTTGGTTACTTTTTTTTCAATGAAAAAAGTAACAATGCTCTAGCAATTGCATAAATGCTATCGTTTTTCGGTAAAAGTTTCACCTAAGAAACTGCTGTTTAACCTAATTTCGGTCAACTACCCTTGATAAAATAAATATGAAATTAACTCAAAATAATCTTTCCAAAATAGCTAAAAAAATCCCTTGCCCAACTTACGATAGACCGTCATTAAAAACGGGCATCGTACACATTGGCGTAGGTGGTTTTCATCGTTCCCACCAAGCCTATTATATTCATCAATTATTAGAAAAACATGGGGTTACAGATTGGGCAATTTGCGGTATTGGCTTACGAGCAGACGACCGCAATATGGCTAATGTTTTAAAAACACAAGCTGGGCTTTACACGTTGGTCACCCAACATCCCAACGGAGCAGTGGAAAGTGAAGTCATTGGAGCGATAAAAGAATACTTGTTAGCGATTGATACACCTCAGTTGGTCATTAATAAAATGGCACATCCTGATACCAAAATTGTTTCCCTGACCATCACCGAAGGCGGTTATAATTTTAATCCGATAACTGGTGATTTCAATTTTGGAAATCCCGATATTCAATACGAAATCGCGCATCCTGATAAACCCAAAACCGTTTATGGTTACTTGACCGCAGCTTTGCGCAAAATACAGGCGAATCAACTGCCGCCATTCACCATTTTGTCTTGCGATAATATTCAACACAATGGAGATGTCGCTCGTGAAATGGTATTGGCTTTCGCCAAAAAACAAGACGCTCAACTCGCCGCTTGGATAGAAAAAGAAGTCAGCTTTCCCAATACGATGGTGGATAGGATTACGCCAGTTACCAGTTCTGAAATTATAAATTATCTAAAAAATGAACATGATTTAGACGACCAATGGCCGGTGGTCTGCGAACCGTTTATTCAATGGGTGGTCGAAGATAATTTTTCAAATGGCAGACCGCCACTCGAAAAACTAGGTGTGCAATTCGTACCTGATGTTACACCTTATGAAAAGATGAAAATTCGCTTGCTTAACGCAGGTCATTCGGTATTGGGCATCACAGGAGCAATTCACGGACTTCCGACGATTGATGCTTGCATGAACGATGCCGTTTTCGCACAGCTGATGCGGCAGTTTATGGACAAAGAAGTAACGCCTATTTTGGGCGAAATTGCAGGCATTGATATGGAGAAGTATAAAGATAGCTTGGAGGAAAGATTTGCAAACTCAAATATCAAAGATAGTGTCGGTCGTATTTGTTCGGAGAGTTCTGCCAAGTTACCAAAGTTTTTAATTCCCAGCTTGAAAGAAAATTTAGAGCATGGCGGCAGTATCAAATATGCTACTTTTATCTTAGCGGCCTGGTGTTTTTATAGTGACAAAGGCATCAATGAAAATGGTGAGCCATTAGAGATTATTGATGATCAAAGAATGGCGCTACAACAAGCTGCCAAAGACACCGAAAATAATTGGACGGCGTTTCTTCAGCAAGCTGAAATTTTTGGTAACTTAGTTGATAATGAACGATTTACCACCGTTTACACTTCGATGGTTCAATTGATTTATAAAGAAAATAATATTAAAAAAGTAATCACTGGTTTATTGAAATAATAATGAATTAAGCTAGAAAATTAAAACACATGAACGACTTACTATTATAACTTTTTTCAAGCTGTTAAATTTTGAGATACAACAAAGAAAATTTTAAGCTGGACGTTTAAAGAAATGTGAACTCGTTATTAATTGAAATCAATCTCAAAATGCGAAACATATTCCTACTTTTAATCAGCTTATTACTATTTAGCCAGTGTAGCAGAGAACAAACATCTATCAAACCTAAAGCAATTCAGACGATAGTTGTTGACGATAGTAAATATGAAGAACACTCCAATACGCAACATTATGTGATGCTTTTTGCTTCTGAAAATGCTCATCTAATGGAAAGAGCCACTATGGTTAAGCAATTTAACCAAGCAAACGGATTTGATACGCTGCGGGTTAGTCACATATACGTCCCTAATGGCAATAACAAAAAACCTATTGTAACTATCCGAGCATTCAATAATTTTAGTGCAGCGAAAAAATATATTGAAATATTAGAGCAACAACAATTTATAAATACATCCGAGCGCATATTTGCATTTAGCAAAGATAATTTCCGCAGATTTTTGACTATGAAAAACGTCGAAGAATACGAAGTATTCTATCTTACTATTAACTAAAAATTAAACCACACAAGCATGCTAAAATTTCTAAAAATTGTCATCGGTTCTTTCTTCTCACTTATTGCTTTGTATCTTTTCTTTATCATCATCATGGCATTCGTATATCCGCCAATCAGCTGTCAGAGTGAAAATCCTGTTTTCCAAGAATTTGCCTTTGATACGAAAGAATATCAACGCGAGTTAATTAAATTACTAAAGACTTCTGATTTATCCAACACCTATTTTTATTTTGGTAAATACGTTGATCCTCAGCACATTATGATTCAGGTGCAAAATGAAAATATCTGCGCAGAAGCGTTGGTAACGGTACGGCGAATGGAAGGGAAAGGGCAGTTCATGAATCATTTGATGGAAAAGAAAGCGGTGTCTTACGGTGGTCCGTTGCTGGGAGTAGTATTTGCGTATCAGGACGACGTTGATAATCCTGAAATTGTATTGACTAGTGTCAGTAGAATCGTTGATTAATATCGGAGAGAATGACTACTGTTAGACTATTTTAACTCCTGACTTGTCAGTTCACTTTGGTCGAAATTAGCGTCTTTTGACAATAAAATACAACATGAAACTATCAAAAAAAAATTACGCCAAAGCAAGGGATTTTATACTGACCAATGCGCGAATGATAGAAAGGCGTTTGTTTGCTTTTCATTTTGAGAATGGAGATAAAACAGGCGTTTTTCACGCAGTATATGCTTATCGAAACGCGGATGGAGGTTTCGGTCATGGCATGGAACCAGATACGGCATCACCAGAAAGTCAGCCCCTTTTTAGTGTGATGGCTCTGGAAACATTGGACGAAGTTGGTTATCTAACGGCTGAATTGATACTGCAAGACTTCATGCCTTACTTTGAGCGTATCACCACCGAAAAAGGAGGAATCCCTTGGATGTTAAGACCGACTAGTCAATATCCGTGTGGCGATCATTTTAAAACGGTAAAAGAATGGGCTGCTTTGAGCACTACAGCGCCTCTACTGGGTATTTTAGAAAAATATGATATTGATATTCCTTGGATGAAGAATGCAGAAAAATTTGTGTGGAAAGAATTTGAACGCTTAAAAGGGAAACACGCTTTTTGCTATCTCTGCGTACCCAGATGGCTCACGTTTTTGGAACATACCAAGAGTCAAGTTAAAGCTCAACATACCATAGAAGATTTGAAAAATTGGATATTAACTGGAGACTTGCTTTGTAAAGACCAAGCGGATGAAGGTTGGGGACTTTATGGGAAACCCCATAGCTTAAGCTATGCTACACAGCCTGATAACATTTTGAATGCTGTTTTTTCTAAAGAAACCATCGAATCGGATTTAGCAGGATTAATTAACAAACAGCAAAGTGATGGTCGCTGGGATACGTGGTATGGGATTAGTGAAGGAACGAAGTTAGAATGGGCAGGCATACAGACTCTTTGGTCACTGAAAATTTTGCAAGCATATGGAAGAATTGATAAGTGAAAATCCTAACCAGTAACAACTGATCGTCAAGTCCATGACTTGACGGTCAGTTGCTCTTGACGATGTATCAATATCACAATATAAAGGCATGTCGGACTGCGCTTTCAAAGCGTCGTTTGATTTTAGAATTACTATTTACGGGTAACTCCATTAGGTTCAAATTACCATTTTTTCAACCCCAATAGCCTCTCTCCTAATTCTGTTAATTCAGCTCTTCCGTACCTCGTCTGCTCCCAATTTCTGGGATCACCAGGGAAGGCATAACCTTCAGGGGCAATACTCTTCTTCCATGAATTTACCCGCCATTCTTTTAATGCTTCATTTTCCTCCTGCGCGGGCATCATGGAAATATATTGAGCAATTCTGACTTTATCAACGGAGTGATTGGGGCGAATGCCGTGTGGTTCAGCACTATTGAAAATCAATAAATCACCTGCTTCCAGTGGTACTTTCACCAGTTTATCTTCTATGCCAGTGATGTCTGGTTGAAAATGATTTCTATCTGCTGGCTGGGTTAATTTCCACGTGTCATAATTTCTATATAACCACGGAATACATTGGAAACCGCCCATGTTTTCATCCGTTTGATCCGCTAGAGCAAGCACGCCTTGTACGTTTTGCGGTTTGGTTTCTGGATCATAATCCCAATGAATAAATCCTTTGTATTCATATCCTGGACGGATAGGGAAATTCAAATTGGCGCGGTCAATGGTCACCCATAATTTTTCCATGCCCCAAATATCGACAAAGGCATCGTAGAGTCGTTGCGTTTGACGATTATTCCACAGGTGTTGATTGTTATAAACTTCTACCATACCTGTACCTGCGAGTTCCTTCATTTGCATTTCCGCGCGGGCGGCGGCATACCAAGTATTAGGATCATTTGGGTCTTTCTCATCAAACTCCCACAGGAATTCAGCGGTTGCCTGAGCTTGGGCAGCGGGAACGGCAGCTTTAATCACCACATAGCCATTGTGTTTCCAAAAAGCCCAATCCTCCATCGTCAATACACGTAGCGAATCTGCGGTCGCGGTTTGCCGCAATTGCACATTACTACTTTTAGCAGTCGATGGATTGCCTGGAATATCTTTGTGCTGATTGTCGGGTACCATGGTCGTTACCATAGTTTGATTTTTTTTACGCATGATAAATTGTTTTGGTAGAATAATACGACAAAGCTACAGCAGAAAACCTAAAACAATTTTACCATTTTTGATGTAAATTTGTACGATATTGATAAATTTGGATTTATAACCATAATTAATGTTCAATATTGTACTAAAATGAAAGTTCAGCTCGAAACCATCACTAGTCAAGTCAATCGCTCCTTTAGCATGATGTTCAATCCTCGATTGAGCGATTTATTCTTTTGGCATTTTCATCCAGAGTACGAATTAGTGTACATCGAAGCAGCGAAAGGTACGCGGCATGTAGGGGAGCATATTTCTACTTACGAAGGCAGCGATTTGGTTTTAATTGGTTCGGATATTCCACATTTGAATTTTGATTATGGCGTGCAGACGGACTATCAAAAAGTGGTAATACACCTCAAAAAAGAATTTGTGGAGCAGCATTTTAGGCAAGCACCAGAATTGACTGCCATTAAGATGTTGTTTGAAAAATCTAAACGCGGCGTGGCGTTTTCGGGAGAGACGACAGCTATGATTGGTGAAAAATTATTTGGGTTGGAGCATTTACAGCCTTTTGAACAGTACCTACAATTAATAGAAATTTTGCAATTGATTGCTGAAATTAAATCCGTGGAATTGCTGCATGAAAAACCTTACCTCAACCAGTTTAGTAGTAAAGAACAAGAACGATTGCGGCTGATTCATGCTTTTATTGATAATAATTATCATCGAAAAATCGAATTAACGGAGCTGGCAGACCTCTGTTTTATGACCAAAGAAGCCTTCTGTCGCTATTTTAAAAAAATGACTCACTATACCTTTATCGATTTTCTGAACCGTTACCGCATCAGCCATTCTAAACGCTATTTAATGGCAGGTGAGCGAGTAAGTGATGCTTGTTATCAATCTGGCTTTCAAAGTTTGTCTTACTTCAATCGAATTTTTAAAAAGATAACGAATGAAAATCCCAGCAAGTTTAGGGCTAGATATGTATAGAATAAGTAATGTAGTGCAACCAAATGAAATGAATAGATTCTATAAAGTGAAGTCAAATAAAATCATTACTATGAAAAAAATCATCTTTTATTGCCTTTTAATCTTAATGTTATCCTGTAAAGAGGATGTAATGGAGGATTATGAAGCAATTTACACGCTTACCCAATTGGAATATCTTTACCATAACGATGCTACCTATATGCTTAATTATTTCTATCTTAACGGTGCTAAATTTGCATCGGGTCGTGTTTAATATCATGGGCGGAATTAGAACAGAAACGCCCCATGACTCGGCTTATGTCGTCTTGATGCTACTTACTGGCTTATCCGCTATTTTGGTCGGACCGCTAATCATCGCTTATTTTGTTGGAATTTATAAGAGTAGAAAAAATTAGTCTAATGCACAACGAACACAAACTAGACAACCCAGCGTGGCATTCTTTAAACGAAACACACGAAAATTTCTCTCTGAATTACAATGCGGTTAAGTTTTACGACCCCAAGTATTGTCCCTTCGGCGGTTGTAGTGATACCAATAACGCGACTCAAGGCATTGGTAAATATGCCAACCAAACGGATAGCTTTTTTATCATCGGCGAACGACCTTTGCTTCCTGATTCGCTTACGCTAAAAAGAAATTTAGTTTGTAATCAAATGGTCTTGCAGGCGCCGATAAACCTAGCGTTACAAGAAGAAATTGTTTTATTGAAAACGGAAAAACAAAGGCAAAACTTACTGGAATTGGTAAATTTGGTTCAACCAGGTTATTTCAGAAATAATACGCCCGATCTGGGAAATTATGTTGGGATTTATCAGGATGATAAGCTAGTTGCAGCGAGCGGCGAACGAATGAAAATGAATGATTTTACCGAAATCAGCGCGATAGTCACTCATCCCGAATATACTCGAAGAGGTTACGCTAAACAACTGATTAAGCATACGACCGATCAAGTGTTTCAAGCTAACAAAACACCTTACCTACACGTACTAGAATCTAATGTTCATGCAATTCGACTTTATGAAAAATTGGGTTTCCAGACGAGGAGAAAAATAAGTTTTTGGAATGTAGGTTTGTAATAAATAGCATCCGTAATATATGCGTCATCACACCTTCGCGACTCAAATTATCGCTATGAGTCAAGCCGACCTCGCGCTCCGCGATCAGCTTCTCCAAAAAAGCGAACTAAATGAAGGCTATCATCCCAAAATGGAAGAAATGCACTTGCAACATGCGAATAAACTTAATGATATAATTGATGAAATCGGCTATCCCACTATCGACAAAGTAGGTCGGGAAGCGAACGAAGCGGCGTGGCTAATTATTCAACATGCCATCAGCCATCCTGATTTTATGAAAAAATCGTTAGCCATGCTAGAAATTGCGGTAAAAGCAGAACAAGCCGAC
>JBGCES010000250.1:0-3270 GCA_045106545.1 Saprospiraceae bacterium | reverse complement strand
GTGGAAGTGTATATGGACAATGAAAGCTTCGTTTTTGGTGGTGTGACTTCGCCCGATCCTTTGCTATTAGTAAAATTAGCGGATGACAACGGTATCAATGTAGCAGGTAACAGTATCGGACACGATTTGGAAGGAACATTAGATAACAATACCCAAAATGCGATTCGTTTGAATGATTTTTACGAAGCCGCTTTGGATGATTATACCAAAGGCGAAGTTCGTTGCCAATTGAGTGATTTGGAAGATGGTCTGCATACGATAAAAGTCCGCGCTTGGGATGTTGCTAATAATCCCGCCGAAGGCTATACGGAATTTGTGGTGGCATCAGATGCAGAAGTTGCCTTGAAAAATGTATTAAACTATCCGAATCCGTTTGTTCAGAATACTTGTTTCCAATTTGATCATTCACTACGTGGACAAGAGATGGAAGTTTTAGTACAGATTTTTACGGTCGGTGGGCGTTTGGTAAAAACCTTAGAAGCCAACATTATCAACGACGGTGCGGTACGCCAAGGCGATTGCATTCCGTGGGATGGCTTAGATGATTTTGGTGATAAATTGGGTCGCGGCGTTTATTTGTATAAAATCAAAGTACGGGCGGCGAATTCGGAAATTGGACAGGCGGGAGAGAGTGATTTTGAGAAGTTGGTGATTTTGCGGTAGTTTTTTTGACGCAGAAGGACGCTGTTGGTTTTTATGTTCTCAAAAAATGAAGCGGATAGCAAAATTAATTGCTATCCGCTTTTTTAACAAAAAAGCCTCGAACAGACGTTCGAGGCACTTGTAGTTAATGTGTATATCTATAGATCAAAAATAACTCCGCCATCTGAGTTTTTTTAATTGATAATTTTTTAAATAAAATTATTTATTTAGAAAAATGATCATTTAAAAAACGGCAAAGTTATTTTCTGATAAATAATGATTGGGTTAAATATTCTTAATGCGACGAGCTGGGTAAGCAACTTCAATACCTGCTTCACCAAATGCTTTCTTAATTTCTTTGTAAGAGTTGAAATACACATCCCAGTAAGTAGCATCGGTCGCATAAGGACGAACGGCTAGTAAGACGTTATTTTCATCAAACTTTTCAATTTCAATCGTTGGCTCGTCTGGTAGTCGCTCCGTTACTTTGTTTAGTGCTCCCCGAATGATGGTTTGAATTTTATCAAAATCCTCTTCATATGGCATTGCCACATTCAAATCGACCCGTAGTTTTCCATTTGCCGTAAGATTGGTCATCATACCGCTGGTCGCAATTCCATTGGGCATAATCACTTTTTTATTATCTAGTGTATTGATTACCGTATTAAATACTTGAATTTCATCCACATGCCCAACTACACCTTGAATGTCCACTAAGTCGCCTACGCGATAAGGTTTGAAAATTAATACCATTACCCCTGCTGCAAAGTGACTCAACGTACCTGACATCGCTGCACCAATCGCTAAACCAGCACCAGCAATCAAAGCTGCAAAAGCGGTAATTTCAATACCGACTACGCCTGCTGCCGTGATAACGACTAATATTTTTAGTAGTACACTGACCAAAGAAGTTAAAAAAGGAATTAAATCAGCATCTAATCCTGATTTTTTCATTGATTTGCCAACTGCGCGGCTAACCATTCCAGCTATCCAAAAGCCGATAATTAAAGCGAGAATGCCACCAACAATTTTTGGTGACCACGCTAATACGGTGTTCCAAAGGGCAGATAAATTAATACTTGATAAATCCATTGTTTCTAAAATTAATATGTTTACAAATTGTTTAACAACGTATAAATACTATTATTAGGTGTTCTATAAAGTTTTCAAAATAAAAATACGTTATCAAGGAAAATCACCCTTATGACGGTACATATTTTACTGTGTCACGCTTTTATTAAAAAAAATGTTAAAAAAATTCTCACCTTTAGCTTTCTTGGATAAATTGAGCGATGAACATCAAATCAGTCATCGCTACCCTACCCCAAATTGGTCACCTTCAATGGATTGGTATCCGTCCCGATAAAGGCGCAGTGCAATCCTTAACCTCTACAAAAGTTTCGGAAGAAGATGGGATCGAAGGAGATCACTATTCTAAAAAAGGTGGCAAACGTCAGGTCACATTAATTCAAGCAGAACATCTCACCGCCGTCGGCAATATGCTAGGCAAAACCGATAGCATTGATCCTACTCTAACTCGCCGTAACTTAGTTATCAGCGGCATTAATTTATTAGCTTTTAAAAATCGACAATTTCAAATTGGTAAAGAAGTCATCCTAGAAATGACGGGACTTTGTCATCCCTGTACTAAAATGGAAAGGAATCTCGGTGCGGGTGGTTATAATGCGATGCGCGGACATGGAGGAATTACAGCAAAAGTTATTCAGGGAGGTATCATAGAAGTTGGCGACCAAGTAAAATTAATTGAGGATAAATAAGCACACTAATAATCGATCAACGTAGGGGACAGATTTACTAAAACACAAACTGTATTAGTATCTCTCTCACCTTAAAAATTTTAATTATGATCAGATTATTTCCAATCCTCTTGCTTTCTTTCGTGACATACTTTGTGAATGCACAAGTCACCAGTATCATGAACAATGACAATATTAATGTTACCAGTAGATTCGACGGAGATTTAATTTCCAGTTCCGAAGTGACTGCGCTCGGTTTGTCTGCTTTTGATGTAAAAGATCGGGCTAATGTAATGCCTACTCTAATTGAAGTTTTCCAAAGCTCCCCGCTGATCGGTAGCTATATGCAAAAAGACGAGATAGGATTTTATGACGATACCGATTTTATAACGGTTTTAGATAATCAACAATTGGCGTTTGTAGAGGATCTAGGTTTCTTGAGCATTAGTCGCATGAGCTTAACGAATAGTGGTTTGACTTTCCTTAACGGAGGTGCCTGGACTTCCATTCGACTTAGCAATTCGGGTACGGCGGGTAAGTTAGAACTGATGGCAGGTGGCGGAACGGGTGAAATTTTTGAAGTTGGCCCCGACGCTGATGCTACTCAGGGGCAACTACTGCTAAAAAGACGTAATACAACCAAAGCGAAACTTGACATCTTCAGTGAGGGAGGTTTTTTACAAACGTATGGGCGAAACAACTCCAGTAACGCTGGTGTTGGATTTCCGAGTGGTCGTCCCGATGTAGGTTATGTTTATGCGCAGGACGACAATGGACAGATTCAAGCAGGTATGATAGTCAACGCAGACGGTACAGGTTCGATCTTCGCTGATACCAAAAATTTCCGTATTCCTCATCCCGAAAAAAGTGA
>JBGCES010000025.1:0-3012 GCA_045106545.1 Saprospiraceae bacterium | reverse complement strand
TCTGCGGCGGTGCAAATTGGTAGCGTCACCGAAAATATCGGACACACAGGCGCAGCTTCTGGCATCGCCGAATTAATTAAAAACACCCTGTGTTTACATCATCGGTTTATTCCCGCTTCCGCGAAAACGGCAGCCAAGCCGTGGATTTTAAAAGAAGATCAAAAGCAGAGACAAACCATCATTTCGAGCAATGGAAATATGGATATTTTATTAAAAGAACCTCAAAATCGCTCTACTCCTGAAACGGAATTTATCAGTAAAAATTTTCCACATCTTTTCATATTGCGTGGTAAAAATACTGCTGATTTGCAGGCTGAATTGGAACGTTTAAATGATCGAATTGATAAAGAAAATTTAGCGCAAATTGCTCAGGAAGAAAATGTTGTTCTTAGTGGAGGAGACGTTATATATAACGTCTCTACGGTGACGCTCGTTTTGGTAGCTAAGACTAAAAAAGATTTGCGCCGTCAGATTGGCTATTTTCAAAAACAGCTGCCTACCGCTGTTCAAACAGGCAAAACGCTACAAACGCCATCGGGCAGTTATTTCACGCCTAATCCATTAGCTAAAAAAGGAAAAATCGCATTGGTTTATCCAGGTTCTTCTACTGCTTATGCGGGTTTGGGACGCGATTTGTTTCAATTGTTCCCACAGCTACACGATTATTTCGAGTCCAAAACAGAACGCTTTGATAACTTTATTTGGGAGAATTATTTGTACCCAAACGATGTAGAAACCGCACCGAATATTTACGAAAATGCGATTGCGATGATGTCCACGGGCGTATTTTTCTCGTCTGCGCATACGGAGATTTTGCAAAACTATTTCAAAGTCAAACCCGCGATGGCGTTTGGTTATAGCATGGGCGAATGTAGTAGTATGTGGTACGGGCAGGGCGTTTGGAATGCGCAAGAAGCAGCGCATTTTCAAGACTCTCCGTTATTTAAAAATCACTTAACGGGGCAGTTAAAAACCCTCGCACAGCATTGGAATATTTCAACGGAAGAAGCGCAACAACGTTGGGTCAGTCAAATTTTATTTGCGGATACAACGAAAGTGAAAGCGCAGGTCGAAAAATACAAAACTGTTTATCTGACCTTTATTAATACCCAAAACGAAGTCATTATTTCAGGCGACCGAACGGATTGTCAACGCATCATTGACGACCTAAAATGTCAGTCGATGGAAGTGCCTTTTCAAAATGTCATCCACCATGATTTCTGTAAAATTGAACGGGATGGTCTATTGAACATGCATCAATTTGAATTGCAACAACAACCCGAAATTGATTTCTATTCGAGTATTTCGCATCAAAAAATTCCTTTTAACAGTCGCGCTATTGCCGAAAATTCGACGCAAGTCTGCTGCGAAACAGTTGATTTTCCTACGCAGGTTAAAAATATGTACGAACAGGGCGCACGAATTTTTATCGAAGTAGGTGCAGGTGCAACTTGTACGGGTTGGATTCAAAAAATTCTAGAAAAGGTATCGGATACCTCGTCGGCTTCTTTCCTCGCCGTCGCCGTCGATCAAAAAGGTAAAACAGATGCGCAAAGCATCGCGAAATTATTAGCCAAATTAATTAGCCACGGCGTAGAAATTGACTTGTCGCTTCTCTACCCTACGGAATCAACACGGCAGCAAAAACGGCATTTGTATCAGGCGATTAAACTGGGCGGCGCGCGCGTTTTTGATACGTTGCTAAATGAAGATTTTAAAGCAAAATTTGCGAATGTAAAACGACGGGAATTAGCAATAGCAGGAAATCAGGTATCGGATACCTTGGAGGTATCCGATACCTACTTTGGAGCTGAACCCGTTTTCGCGGAAGCTGCTGCAAATACGCTCACTATTTCTACTACTAAAAAAACACGCTCGTCAAATGATGACTTCTCGTCATCTTTTGACTTTAACGGAAGTAATAATAAAAATATGACAAGTACAATTATCGTAAAAGAGGCAGGAAAGTTAGCAGGTGACGGGAAGTCACCAGCTAACGAAGGACAAAAACGCATTGGCGAAAACGGTCTGCGTTTACAAGATTTCGAGAGTGGAGAACAATTGAAGGGCAAAGAAATTATCTTCTCCGAAGAAGATTTGCAGGAGTTTGCGAAAGGCAGTATTGCGAAAGTATTTGGCGAAGAATATGCGATTATTGATACTTATTCACGGCGGACAATGTTGCCGATGGATCCATATTTATTGGTGAGTCGAGTGACGGGTTTGAAAGGGAAACAGGGTGAATTTAAACCTTCGACCATGCAAACGGAATACGATATTCCTTATGGCGCGTGGTACACGACGGACGGGCAAATTCCGTGGGCAGTGTCCGTAGAATCGGGGCAGTGTGATTTGTTATTGATTTCTTATTTGGGTATTGATTTTCAAGCGAAAGGCAATTTGGTGTATCGCCTACTCGATTGCACCTTGACTTTTGTGGATGATTTGCCCTTTGAAGGGCAAACGTTGCGCTACGATATTTCGATTAATTCGTTTGTGCGCAATGGTGATAATTTGCTCTTCTTTTTTAGCTATCGTTGCTACGTGGAGGATCGATTGGTCTTGAAAATGGACAATGGTTGTGCGGGATATTTTAAGGATGATGAATTGGCGGATGGAAACGGCGTCGTTTATACCGCCGATGAAATCGCAAAGAAAAAAGCTGCGCCGAAGACGAAATTTGTTCCCTTATTACAAACGCAAAAACGCAGCTTTAGCAAGGAAGACTTGCGCCATTTAATTGATGGGAATCCGCATTTATGTTTTGCTGATATTTCGTATTTCCCAAACGGACGTAATCCATCGCTATGTTTACCGCCTGAGCAAATCTTGATGCTGGATCGTATTGTTTCGGTCGATTTACAAGGTGGCGATTATGGTTTAGGATTGGTGATTGCGGAGAAAGATTTACATCCTGACGATTGGTATTTCCCTTGTCATTTTCGCGATGATGAAGTATTGGCGGGTTCGCTGCAAGCAGAAGGTGGCGGTAATTTATTGCGCTTTTTGATG
>JBGCES010000249.1:0-3785 GCA_045106545.1 Saprospiraceae bacterium | reverse complement strand
GTCATTCAGATTTACCATTTTAGCTTTATCTTTTTTATAGTGACAAAAGAGATTAATCTAAGTCTTAACTCCGTAAACCATTGGTTTTTGTTAATTTAGCATTGTGATTTTCTAAAACATTGATAATCAAATGGTTGTTGTAGTTTTGGAATTCAATTTATACTCCCAATTAGCCAATTTTATTATCTATTATATTCTTAAGAAATGTCAGAAAGAGCTCCTAAGATGCGTTCTCGTGTTAATACTATGCGTACCGTTTTGTACATTCTCCTTGCCGTTTTTGTTGGTGTAGTGTTGTTTCGATACTACGGAAGTAGCGGAAATGGTGGCGGCGGTGGCGGTTTATTCGGAGGTACGACCAATAGTGCTGATTATACGGATATTCCCGAAGAATACCAGATGAAATATATGCCGAGTGATTTCAAACCCGACATTGATGAAGAAACAGCAGTAGCGGTTTTGTCCAATCCACATCGCTATCGCCGTGAGTTTAATGACTTGGTTTATAATGTCAATATGGAAATTTTGCAACACGTCGCCAATCGAATGGGACTGGCGGATAGTTTGAAAAATCAGTTGCAGGGTGCTTATGACGAACATCATCCTTACCTCCGTAATTTATATTTCAACGACTTTGTCCAATTAAGTGATACGACTTCTAATGTTTACCAAAGTTGGTACAACAATGAGAGTTCTTCGGCAGTAGAAGCCGTCAATGAAGTGGCTTCTAAATATACTTGCTTTCTAGTTAATACGGTACTTTCTACGCTGATTCGTACTTATGATGGACGCATCGCGGCGAAAGGCAGCGGGATAAATACGCCTTGTGGATTAGCTTTGACAGAAGGGCTACGACCGCTGATTAAGCGGATGGAAGAGCGAGCAGCTATTCGTGATTTTAGCGCGTCCAAAGGGCTGATGGAAGAACGGGTAGAAAAAGCAATCGCCGAACTAGCGACTATGGAAGTGACCGATAAGAAAGGCTTAAATCGGCAAGTCAATACCAAAGTTTTTGGCATCGAAGTTTCAAAATCAGATGTAGAAATTACAGCAATTTCAACTTTAAAAGTTGGATTCAAATTAAATCAGTATTTGGACATCCAATTGGACGAAAGTCAAAACACGGTTGTCGTTACTTTGCCCTCCCCTCAGATTTTATCGCACGAGGTTTATCCTAAAATTGATAATTTAAGTATTGGCTGGATGCGTGAAGTGAGTAACGAAGATTTCAATCGCAACTTCAATGCGCTACGCGAAGATTTTCGACGTGATGCAATGGAAAGCGACATTTTCACAAAAGCGAAGGAGCAAGCAAGGGAAGTGATGAATCTAATGCTAGGTCCAGTGATCACGACTATGAATAATGATTATCAATTACGCGTACAATTTAAAGGAGGTAATCGACCTGATTATGATAAGGAATTTTATGGTGAGGATGAAAACGTAAATGGGTAAAATATTACAACACATTTACAAAAAATACTTAATTTTTTTCAAAAATATAATTTACGAATTACTATAAATTGCTGAAAAACAGTGAATTATTCATATTTTACTAACATTCAGGAAGATTTAACACCCTTATTTAGGTGCAATTGCGAACGAATTTTATATTTGCAGAACGAAACAAATTTTTAAATCAAAAAATTCCCAGAACATTAAGAATTTTTTGAGTATTCTGAGAGCGAAAAAATAGGGATTCAAGACAGCGATTGCACAAAAAATTGAGATAATTTTCAGGTTTTTAATTGTTCAAAGTATCAAATTACTTATGTTTCTCATAAGTTGTTGAACTTTTTAAAAGTAATTATTTCAATAAAAAGCTTCGTTTGCTTTCCACATTGGTCAAACCGACCAGCAGATTAATATCAATTTAATACTGCTCTACTACCTCTCCGAGTACTTGTATTTGTTAACAAAAACGCTTACAAGTGGACTTATCGGACTCGATTCTCGCACAAAAGACAAAACAGTTATTTTCTTCTAAATCTACCATTTTCTTTGTCCTTTTGTGCCTCTGTACAGTAGCTGTTGGAACTCAATTTGCTACTAAAATTAACACTAAACCTGCCTCAGCGGCACGTCTAGTATCGCCTAAAAATCTTCAATTAGGTAGCTTTCCCGTCGTTATTCCTAACATCAAATACGGTTTTGCGCTAGATACCTTCCAAGTATCAGAAAACATTATTAAGAATGGTCAATTCTTAGCGGAAATTCTATTGCCTTTAGGTATGGATTTTCAATCTATTGAGACTTTAGTCGAAAATGTAAAACCCGTTTTTGACGTACGCCGCCTACGCGTAGATAAACCATATACGGTCTTAGCCAATCAGCAAACTCAAAAAGGCGAATATTTCATTTACGAACCTAATATTTATGAATACATCGTTTTTGATTTAAAAAACCTTTCTGCTGAAAGAGTAGAAAAGCCAGTTGAAATTGTAGAACGCAGTTCGGCGGGTGTAATAGAATCTTCTCTTTGGAATGCGATGGTATTGAACGGAATGTCGTTCGAAATGGCAGCCAAGATGGAAGATGCCTTGCAGTGGTCAGTTGATTTCAACCACGTGCAGAAAGGCGACCGTTTTAAATTGCTCTACGAACAAAAATATATTGATGGCTAAGCGGCAGGTATTGGTCTGGTAAAAGCGGCACTCTACGAAACTGCTAGTAATAATAACCAGTTCCACGCGATCTTCCATGACACAGGTAAAGAAGATGGCTACTATAATCTAGAAGGAAAACCGATGAAGTCTTCTTTCCTAAAATCGCCGGTGAAGTACTCGCGTATTTCTTCGCGCTTTAATTTGCGCCGTTTCCACCCGATTCTAAAACGTACCCGCCCGCACTATGGAACAGATTACGCTGCGCCTTATGGTACGCCAATCTTAGCGGTTGGTAGCGGAGTTGTTTCGCGTAAAGGTTACGGAAAAGGTAATGGTCGATTTATTAAAATTAAACACGACGATACCCATTCAACGCAATATCTACACATGCAGAAATTTGCGCAAGGCATCCAAGTTGGAACGCCCGTGAAGCAAGGTGACGTGATCGGTTACGTTGGTTCTACTGGACTGGCGACTGGACCACACGTTTGTTTCCGCTTTTGGAAAAATAATAAACAGGTCAATCACTTGAATTTGAAATTTCCACCAACGGATTCTTTAAAGCAAGAAGAACTACCTGCATTCTACCAAGCACGTGATACGTATCTACAAGAGTTAGCGCAACTAGAATATCAGTTGCAAGAAGAGTGCTTATAATTTGTAATTATTTCCTTTTTTTACCACTTTTTATATATAAACGAAACGAAAAACATTTTAAAAGTAAACCATTTAAGTAAATACTGTCACTAGAAAAGCGACACGAAGTTAATTCTTCGGTGTCGCTTTTACTTTTTTACAATCAATTCTAAACCTCTAATTAAAGGACATATTTCTTAGTCGTTATGAAGCGCCTCGACAGAGATAAATATATAGTTTGATACAAAATCTTGATTTTCAGTGTACTGTGAACTATTTTTCACCCATACTTATCTGCCTCTTTTCTATATTCTCAATTAATATAAATTCTAAAAGTTGTAACCTCTTTAGAATACTTCCCGTCCTACCTACTGTAATTCATTTAAGTTTGATAGCGAAATAGACGATTTTCAAAATGAAAAAAAAATCGCTATCAGACTGTTCTTAGGAACGACGAAGTAATTAATTAAACACTTAAACTCGTTCTGGCGGCTTCTAACTGCGTTGGTAAAAACTAGGCGTAACCCGTTATGCTACGTTTTT
>JBGCES010000248.1:0-4119 GCA_045106545.1 Saprospiraceae bacterium | reverse complement strand
ATATCTAAAATACCATTTTGGTTATCATCGGTGTCGTTTACGGTTGGGGTCGTTTCGTCATCAGCAAAGCCTTCAAAGGTATCCAAAATTCCATCGTTGTCGCTGTCTATATCCAAGTGATCGGGAGCAGCGTCACTATCGGTAAAAATAAAAACCAGCGGCGTTCCAGCTGCATCTGGGTCAAAGCGATCGTCTAATCCATCTCCATCACTATCTATTCCTGCTGGCAACTGAGGATTAAGCGGATTAATAGCCGCCTCGATATTATCAACAATACCGTCATTATCACTATCTAAGTCTAAATAGTCCAACAATCCATCACCATCTGTATCTGTTAAAGTAGGTCGCTGATTTGTAAGATCGGGGTCATAAGCATCATCGATACTATCATTATCCGTGTCATCTCCAAGCGGTGCGGGTAGTCCATTTTCAGTATAATCAGGAATGCCGTCGCCATCGCTATCAATGTCGTTCCAATTTGGAAAACCATCATCATCAGCATCAAAAATTTGACAAATGCCTTGTACATTTAACGTACAAAAATCGGGATCTTGAAAGTTGAGAATACCGTCATCATCGCCATCTGCTAAAGGATTTGGGCAATTTTCGGTAGAAAAATCTTCTCTACTACAACCCATCTCTTCCCAAAGCATCACACCATCACGGTCTAGATCAATTTGGCTTTCAAGAACATTACCACACGGAACAGCATCCGTAGATAAATTAGAAATGTGCTCAATACACAATGGCATATCTGGTAAACCATAACCCTGAACCGTCAACTGCATACCGACATTGGCGTTCGTTGAATTGGGCGGGGTAAATGGATCTTGATCGTTATTCATCAAGTAAATTTCTGCTCCACTACATTCTCCATTATTAGTAAAAGTAAACAGTGGAACACTTTGCCCTGCAAGGTAAGGGATATTGGTAGTTTGAATATTAGATAAGCTAAAATTAATATAGTCTTTAGTCGGATTCTCAGCGGGACGATTATGACGATTTTGATTGATAAAAATCACGTCCGACTGTAGTGAAGTCAAATTAGCTACCGCAAAATCATCTGCGGGGACAACGATGGTGACTTGTGCCGTGCTTGTACGTGCATCTTCGCCCGTGTAAGTGACCGAAGGCGTCATAGTGACGAGGTATTCTCCCCCACCTTGAGGCGTTAAACTAAAGGTAACTGGACAGTTGTCTTGATTAAATTGTGGACATGCTACGCAGTCTTTAATACAAAGTGGTACATCAATTCCTTCTCCGTTGAGTGATAACTGCTGACCGACATTCGCACTTTGTGAATTGGGAACGGCGAACGGATCATCTTCTTGCATCAAGCAGATATCCATTTGACTACAAACGGTATTGGCAGTAAAATTGAAAAGTGGGATTCGCTGTCCAGCTATATATGGAATTTGCTCCGTACCTATGCTAGTTAAACCAAAAACAATATAGTCTTGCTCTGGATTTTCAGACGGTGCATTTAAGCGAGCATTTTGAGAAAATGCCACATTCGGAATCAAATTTTCAACTTGAGTTACAGCTAATCCACCCGTAGGTGCGACTACAGTTATTTGTGCCGTGCTAGTAATATTGTCTGGATAATTATAATCCTGATGTGCTGTCATAGCAACTTGAAAACGTCCATCGGGAAGCACATCTAGATGATAAGTGGCAATTGCATCCGCGCATTCATCCTCCTCAGAACAATCCGCATCACCAGTACTATCTACTCCACTAAATGCATTCTCGGACGTCGCTCCTAAAACAGCTAGTTGATTTCCAACATTACCGTTTAAAGAATTGGGAGGAAAGAACGGGTCGGCATTGAGCATCAGCTCAACGTGACCAAGGCAGTCACCATCATTTTGAAAGGTAAATACAGGTAGTTCCTCGCCTGCTTGATATTGAAAAGCACTTGTGCCAAGTGAAGCTAAGCCAAAAGAAATGTAGTCAACATCTGGACTTTCGGAGGGCGCATCAAAGCGAGAATTATTCAACCACCGAGTGTTAGGCACTAGTGATTCAATATTTGTGGCGGTAAACCCACCAGTGGGAACACGCACTGTAACCTGAGCCGTACTCGTAAAGTTATTTGGTACAGTCCAAGTTTGTCCGGGTAGAAAAACTACCTGATAAGTAATGTTATCAGGTAATAGTTCTATTCGGAAATCCACCTGAGCATTAGCTAGATGAAAATTTGTAGATAATAAAAAAGTGATCAGGAATAGCCAAATCTGAGATTTGGGGCATCGCAAGTACTTTTGCAAATGTACCCAAGTTAGACATTTACAGCGCATCTTATAGATATTTATTAAACATTCAGCCGATGGTAAATTACCAAGTAGAGGGATGTTTATAGAACAAAAAAATATTATACGTACTGAATTGTTACGTTAATAAGTAATAAAACAAAGGATAAAAAAGTGAACAGCACTCTTTTTTTAACCGAGTAAATATTCAGCTCTTATTTATAAAAATGATTCTTTGAGAAATGAAATAAAGCAGTCAAGCAAGCAGATTTTAATGCAACTGTGAGATCGCATGTTCTAAGAAGCTGTTTCGAGTTTGACTCCGAAATTTGTCAAAGAAAAATGAAAATTTAAATTGATAATTTGTTTGAAAAAACTACAACAACTATTACTGGTCGAAGAACACCAGTGACGTGGTTGGAAGAATTAGAAAAATCATGCTACGCACAATGAGGGTTAAATCACTTTGGATTCGTAGCACTGATTCTGTTGTTGTATCTATCTATAAGTATTACAACTCAAATATATGGTCTTAGCTCATTTATTTCTATTATATATTTTTATAAATGTGACGGTTAAATTAGTTCTTTTTCATTATCACAATCACCATTAACTAATATAATCAATTGGTTATTAATTAAATACAATTTAATAAATAAATTACTTTATACATAGATCGTTACAACGTCTTTTGTGTTTGCCACTATATTTTTATTAAAAAAAATGGTATAATCAACTAGCTAGATAATAAAATACAAAATGCGACCGTGGGAACAGTCGCATTTTGCAAAAACTAAGCGCAGGATAACGAATAATCAAATGCAGTATCGGCAGTAGAATATTCGTTAACCTGCATAGAAAAATCTATTTTATGGAGTACTAACCTATGGTAGCTGCTCTTCAATAATGTAATTGACTAGAATAGTAACGTTACTATAATGAGTCAATACATTGAAGAAAATCAGAAAATCGATGTCGTTTTTGTTACCTTGGAATATAGCACGTCCATCCATGTTGGTATCCGCTTGGTAATAACCTTGATTGATAAAATTCTGATCGGTGTTACTGTTATCTGTTGCTGCTAAAATATTAAAGAAAATAGCATCAACATCGTTATTAGCACCCTGAAAAATCAATTGGTTATCGGCAATCGCATTACCGCCCCAAAGCACACGTAATTCATCTTCTTCACCAGCCACCTTACGTGCGTAGTTACCGTAAGTTTCTAAATCAGCATCAGTAAAATCAAATACTTCACCAGGAACAGCTGATAAATTTACCGCCTCGTTTGTCATTGCTCCGAGGTGGTTTCGGTGGCGTACCGCCAAGTAATATCCACCTGCAAAAACTGGGAAGCTTACTGCTGATACTCCATCAGTATCTACTACATCTCCATCGCGCTGAACTAAAGCAGCACGGGTAGCAATTACTTGCGCTGGATCTTGCGCATCTCGTAGCTCAACCAATACCCAATCGACGATATTATCACTAACACTTGCTGCATTATCCAACACACTATCGTCAGCTATAATCTCTAATCCAGTATGATTAAACACTGGCATTTCAGCGTAAGGATTTTGCATTGGTATTACGTTAGAAGTTCTCAGATCATCACGCATCATACCATCTGCTTCTTCAAATGCGCCTTGTAAGAAAACACGTGGAAATACTTTTATCTCAGGCGTACAACCAATGCTATTCACGTTCGGGTCACAACCATCGTTAGGATCGGTTCCGTCTATAATCTCTTGATTATCGCAAATACCATCATTATCGGTATCCGTATTATTTGGATCACAGGCATCGTTTGGATTCGTTTCATCAATAGCCTCTTGAGCATCACAAATGCCATCGTTATCCGTATCTG
>JBGCES010000247.1:0-2919 GCA_045106545.1 Saprospiraceae bacterium | reverse complement strand
AACGCGACCACTCACGTTTTTTGTACGACAAGAATGGATGATCGCCGCACCTTTCAAGATTAATGAAGCTTTCCCCGCGAGTTTGAATGCGCTATTGCGAATTGGAATTTCTGTAAGCTGGTAGTTACGGCTTTAGCCTTTCCCGTCACAGCCCTTTAGGGCGAAATATAACGTTATAGCCCTAAAGGGCTGTGACAGGAAAGGCTAAAGCCTTTACTACCATTGCCTGCGTTCTCCGCTTAACTTTTTTCGTAAGAAAAAATCCTCCGTGAGCTAAAAATGTCCTATTCATACGCGTAAAAAGAGGAAAATTCTCCGCGCCTCCGCGAACGCTGCGTTTCATAAAACCTTAGTCTCTTTTTTCTACTCAAAAACAACTATCATGACCTTCAATAAATTCTTTTCTCTCCTCTTTTTCATTAGCCTTTGGTCTGCTTGCACCAAAAACGTTAATATTTCACCGACTTACTACGATTGTCAGTCTCCTTTCGTCATCGAAGATACGCATCCGAGGACCGCTGAATTTGAGGAGAAAAAAAAAAAAAAAGTTGCCGACGGATTACCGGGCATGACGATGCTCGTCGAGTCGCCCGCTGGACGCTGGGCAGGTGCGGCAGGTTTTGCAGATATACATAGTAAAATCCCGATGGAAGTCTGTAGCATCAGTCGCATCGGTAGCATCACGAAAACATTCACAGCGACGCTAATTTTGCAATTATATAGCGAAGAACGATTAAGTTTAGACGATCCGATTAGTAAATATTTAGCTGCTGATTTGGCAGAAAAAATCACCAATGCTGACCAAATTACGATTACTCACTTGCTCGATCATACCAGCGGATTAGCTGATTTTACGGGTACTATCCAGTATTCGCTAGACTATTTTAATCACTCCCAAAAGGTGTGGACAGCGATGGATGAAATTAGCTATATTTTAAATGAACCCGCGAAATTTGCACCCGGTACACAGCGCGCTTATACGAATGTCAACTACGTTATTTTAGGAATGATCGCCGAACACATTACGGGTAAAACGGGCGCAGAATTATATCGCGAACGCATCTTTGAACCACTTAGCATGGATAACACTTTCTTCAAACAAGGCGAAAACATTCCTAATGGTATCGTGCGTGGTTACTCGGATGAAGAAGGGAATCAAACCTTGATTGATCGGACCAATCTAACTTTCGCACACGCTTCGATGGCGGGTGGCATCGTCTCCAATGTAGAAGATTTGAACAAATACCTCAAAGCAAATATCTACCCCAATCCGACATTGATACCTTCCGATATTCTGGCGGAATTAAGTTCCGTACATGCCGTGGAAATAGACAATACGCGTTCTACTAAAGATGTATTATTTCGCCAGAATGGAATAGGGTTGGGCTGGTTCAGCTTTGAAGGTAACGAGCAGGAATACTTCGCTTTCGGACACGGCGGTTCGATGCGTGGCTATCAGGCGTTTATCGCTTATTTCCCCGCCCAAGAAACGACGGTTTGCTATTTGATTAATGGCAATGATGGCGTAATGGACGAGATGGAGGACGAAATGCGGGCGAATGAATTATTGCCGCTGTTGTTTGAGTAGAGTAGCGGAAGAAGTTTTGCGGAAGCATGGATCATTTAACTCCCTGATTTACAGCTCCTTTTCTTCCTTTTTCTCCATATTTTTTGTTAATTAGCAATTCCATTAACTTCTGCATACTGCTGACATAAACAAAAAATGAACAACACCGCAACCACCAATTTCGGGATGACCGAAGAAAACTGGGAAGACTTACTCGAAAGTTTGGAAGATGAAAAGTGTATTATCTGCCTTGGTCCTGGTTTCTTTACCAATGAAAATGCCCTGCGCCTCGAAGACGAATTAGCAGAATATCTACGGGCGCGGCAAGCAGATTTGCGCATCCGCGTGTATGACGACGGTTGGTTTCATTACTTAGCTGATGCTAATGAAATTGATGTGTGGAAAAGCATCAAACGCTTTTTTCGGCAAGAGCGTCCTTTAGTAGAAAGTCGCTTGCGACAACTCGCGCAAATCCCTTTCCATTTACTGCTTTCTTTTACGCCCGATTATAAAATCCGCGATGCCTTCGCGCATCCCGAAAACGACTTTGCCCACGATTTTCAATCCTACATTAAACGTACCCGCTACGAAGAAGTCTTTCGCCCCTCGCGTTCGCGACCGCTATTGTACAATATGTTGGGTGAAGTAGATAAAAGCAACTCGCTGGTGTTGAGTTACAACGATATGTACGAGTATTTGCAGAGCATTTTTGAAGGAAAATATATGCCCAGCGAATACAAAGAGAAAATCTGGGAGGCGCAATATTTTATCTTTCTCGGCATTCCCTTCGACAAGTGGTACACCCATTTGTTTATGCGGATTTTGGAACAACACAATCCGCAACAAAAAAGCAAACGCTACGCCGCCAATACTTTTTTAGAATCCAACGAAACGACGCTTAGCCGCGAACAATACACCATGACCTTTGTGGATGCGGATATTCCCGCTTTTATGGCGGAATTTCATCGGCGATCTGCCAGTTGGAAACCCAACTTTTTACGTTCTAAAGCCAATGCGCGCCAACCAAAAATTTCCTTTGAACAAATCAATAGCTGGATGCTCAAATGGGAGTTTAAAAAAATCTTTGCGGAACTAGAAGCGGAGCTTGCTTTTGGTGGAACAACGGGACAGGAGTTTATGCAAATCGTGGAAAACCTGCACGCCCAGTGGAAAACAAACCTACATTCTGAAATGAGCGGACACCTCACCACCGACCAAGTCCGCGCTTTCAATATGACTATGTTCACGCGCGTACAGAACCTAGTGATGAATTTACAAACCACTTACCCCAGCTAGTCATGACTCAACTCAAACGATACCCGGGCGCAACGCCTTTTGAAACCAGCCAACGC
>JBGCES010000246.1:0-2151 GCA_045106545.1 Saprospiraceae bacterium | reverse complement strand
ATATTGCAGCGGATATTTTGGATTTACGGAGTTTAGCGCCTTTGGATTACGATGCCATTGAAGCGACGGTAAAAAAGACGAATCGCGTACTGATTTTGCACGAAGATTCGTTGATTGGCGGTATTGGCGGTGAGTTGTCAGCGCATATTTCAGAGCATTTATTTGAGCATTTGGACGCGCCCGTGTTACGGGTATCAAGTTTGGATGCACCTATTCCATTTGCAAAAACGTTCGAGTCGATTTATTTGCCAAGTGAGCGATTGGAACAGCAACTGGAAAAATTGTTGGCGTATTAATAGACGACTCTATGACGTGTATGACTTTGCCGTAATTGAGTGGCGCGAAGAGCGTAGCATAATTGATTTCGACATAAACCAAACAGGCTGCGCCATTCATTTGGAATAAATAAACCGTAAATAATAAATAGCCAAAAAAGGGTATAAAATGTAGAATATCTTTAGGCGCATATTTTTTAGCAGGACTTAATATTGGGCGCAAATGAAAAAACAATAACGGCCCACCTAATAGACAAAGCGGATAACCCAGTAGATAAAACTGCGGAAAATGCTGGAGCAAACTACCGGTTTGATAAAGAAAATCAAATTCTTCAATCGCGTAAATTAGAATGAAAAGTCCTAACGGAATATTAGCATTTTGGCGGGTGTTAAATAATAATCCACCCGCTATGAGTAGCCCGATAAACGCGTAAAAAAATAGTAAATAAGGTAGAATATTCATCGTTCTGTAAATGAATTAATGTTGTTGTACATTAGCTTTTTCTTTTTTCTTGATAAAAAAGAAACAAAAAATCAAAGCCTGCTCCGCTGCATAGCGGAGACTGTATTTCTTTTTTAACGCTCCGAAATTTTCAAAAAAGCTAAACAAAATGAAACTCGCTGCGCTCAAACAGCATTTTGTTTTTAACGCCTTTTTGAAAATTTCTCCACTAAAAGAAATAAGGTCGGAAAGCAAACAAATCTGAGATATAATTTAATATCTGAAACTTGGTTAACGGAATATTACTCTAATCGCACGCGCCGACTCTTCGGGTATTTTACTTCATACTGAAAATCGACCTGCTCCGTTGCACCATTATTGATTATGAAATTCCATTCTAGCCGCCCCGTTTTTTCATTGTAAGTAGCGCGATTATACTTTACATTTTCTACTTCAATATCGTCGCGTACCGAAATCGGAACTTGATCGGCGATCAGTATTTTAATCGGCTGATTTTTCTTATTTCTGACACTAATTTCCCAACCGACGCGCTCCGTTTTATTCTTACCAATAAACTGACGATCTGTATATTCTTCTACTTTTTTGCGTTCAACTACGATATTTTTATCGCGTCCTAATGATAATTCTAAGGTGTCCGCCGTATTTTCTACGTCGATGACAGAACGACCCAAATACGTTCCTTCAAAGTATAAATTCGCTTCGCCCGTCAATAAATTGTAGCTTTCCCAGTTTGCGATCCGTGCTTTCAAAAAAGCAGCTAATTCTAATTTAGGTACACTAAAATATTGATAATCCGCGGTTAAGTCGTAAGTGCTGATTTGCACGGTACGGGATTGTCCATCGTCTTTGATGGTGTAAGGCGTTTCGATTAGAAATTCAATGCTAGTGGTGTTTTCAGTTTGGGCGATTTTGGGGGCTTTGGCTGATTTAGATTTTTTGCTACCAATATTAATACCTGAAGTGCGACCACTTAAACCGTAACCAACGACTACTACTTCATCTAGTTCTACACCGCCCGCTAATGCAACCACTATATTATTTCGACTATCAAGATCGTATGTTTGGTTAGCATAACCTGTGTAAGTAAATTCCAATTTTTCATAGCCAGCAGGTACATCAATAGAAAAGTTTCCATCAAAATCGCTTACTGTACCTTTATTGATTCCAATGATTGTGACGTTTGCGCCAATGAGTGGTTCGCCTGAACTTGCTTCAATAATTTGCCCTGTGATTGTTCTATTGCCTGAATTACTTGAAATTCGGTTATTGCTATAAGTAGGAGTATAATACCCCAATTTCCACGGCTCTAAATAAGGCGCAGCCCCACCAATCGAAGGATCGGCAGTAGAAAGCGTCAGTCGTACATTATCCCAATTTTCACCACTCGTCTGCGCTACTTTTGCTTTGTAAACT
>JBGCES010000245.1:0-4692 GCA_045106545.1 Saprospiraceae bacterium | reverse complement strand
ACGGTAAGATAGATGTAAACTATTGATTATTAGATATTTAAAAAACGGATTTCGTAACTGAAGTCCGCTTTTTAATTTTATATAATCTGCTAATTTAGGGTTTGGATATCTGCGAGTATCCGAGTCCTATAATACCTACCTCCTTCTCGGTATCAAAGTCTGCGGATAAACCACCATACTTTCATTACCATTTTTATCCACAGCAGCAATGCCGAATAAGTAGTTGTCAATCACAATATTTTCTAAGGTATAATCGGTCACCTCTTTACCGACAAAGCGGTAGTGCTGCCACTGCGGAGCGGTCGTATCGCGCCAGTATAATTTATAGCCTGCTAGATCGCTCGTTTCTACCTTATCCCAAATTAGACGAGTAGAAGGTTGTACGACTCCGCCAATCATCACACCCGTTGGTGCGGGTGGCGCATCGGCAAGGCTAGCTAAGGTAATGGCATTCACTGCCGTCAATTTCGCAGCATACGGAAAGTTGACTTTTTCAATCACATCGCCGTATTTGATTCCGTTTTCGGTACGTAGATTTTGGTGCTGGCGGTTATAGTTTTCGTGGGTTTCCATGATACGTACACCCGCAAAACCTGCGTCATTGAAGGGCTTGTGGTGTCCACCACGACCAAATCGATCTAAGCGATAAATCATAATCGCGTGTAAGTTCGTCATGTATGTTTCGGTCAACCGATGTACATAACGTGCCAGTTGGCGCGAAGGTCCATCCACTTCACCGCCGTAAAATCTGCGCCAGGTACGTTTTTGCTCATCGTCCGTAACAGGTGTCGGTTCGGAGAAAACGCGAAAGGTTGTATTATCAATTACTCCATCAATTCCCTCAATATTACCAATCATATCATTATTTAAAATACCAATCACTTCCCAATTTTCTGCTTTTGCCTTAGCGGCTAAATGTTGTCCACCAAACAAGCCTTGTTCCTCACCCGAAAGCGCGGCATAAACAATATTACTGGCAAATTTATATTTTGATAAAACCCGTGCAGCTTCTAACGTACCCGCTACTCCCGAAGCATTATCATTTGCTCCAGGCGAATCACCAGCAGCATCCGTTGCGTCCGAGATACGTGAATCAATATCGCCTGACATCAATACGTAGCGATTAGGAAATTCCGACCCGCGTTGAATAGCAATGACATTCACCACATAGGTGTCTTCGAGGATACGCCGATTTCCTTCAGCTGGAACGAGTGTTTTTTGATAAAATACTTCTAAGCAGTCACCGCAATCTTTAGAAATCCGTTGAAATTCTTCGTAAATCCATCGCCGAGCTGCGCCAATTCCGCGCGTGGTAGAAACAGTATCAGATAAAGTATTCCGCGTACCAAAATCGACTAACTTTTGAATGTCTGCTCCGATGCGATCGGGCGAAGTGGCATTCGCGATTTCGTAGAGTTGTGGATTAGTTGCTGGTGGAGGCGTTGTGGTTTGAGCATTCGTAGAACGAATAATAAATAGGCAGAATAATAGTAGAATGTAACGCATATTAAAACGATGAATCAGGAGTGAGAGAGGATGATTTACGAATTAATAACAACAAAGAGCGATGGGAGTTTTTTATAAAACAAAAAAGGCTATCTCCCACTACAGGAAATAACCTTAATTTTTTTATTAGAAACGTAAATGTTGTCCAATGCGAAAATCTTAACTTTTACATTTTCGATTTTACATTTCAAAAAATGCTGTCAGTATTCCAGGAAGAGAACACGACCACGGGGAGGTATTCGATATCTCTAACCTGGAAACTGCTAACAACACTATTTAGCAAGTTGAATCATTCTTCGAGTCGCTTGGAAACTATCGGCTTGCAAGTGATAGAAGAATACGCCATTCGTTTTCAATTCAGTCGCTTCAATGATTTCGGATTGTAATCCGGCTTCATAAGTAGCAGTTTTCTTCCAAACTACCTTACCTGCTAAATCCGTCACCGTCAAGGTCGCTGCGGTCGCTTTAGGTAAAGTAAACTGAATTTCAGTTTGGTTTGTGAATGGATTGGGCTTGTTTTGCGCCAACATATAACTATCTTCAATATCTGTGCCAAACATAAAAAATAATGATATGTTTTTAATATTATTACCAAAAGAGTACGCCTCTGCTCTAGTAAAGTCCGAAGAGATGGTAAAAACTTCACTCAAATTCGCAGAATGCTGTGATTGCAACACTAAAGTAAACAGTGGCTCGTCTGCGTTTTCTAATTTTCCATCCCAACTAGCTGTCAACTGCCCGTCTTCCAAGAAGTTAGTACCAAAGTTCTCCGTCTTGGCACTTCCATCTTTAATCTCTACGATATTGACTTTATCAACATCAAAATTTAAAGTAAATTGATATCCTTCAATATCCATATCCGTCGCATAAAACGGTACTTCGTAAGTTTGAGCAGCGGTAAGTGCCATTTCATCTACTTTGATATTCCATAGTTCCCGTTCGCTCCGCTCGTCTGTACTAGCAAGGTAGTTCGGTACTGCTGAATTATTAACATCGCCCATTTTGATAGCGACAAAATCAGCCGTTGTCATATCTTCAGTTAGATTGTTGATATTTACCACCTCTGGGAATTCTGTCAACCACGGATTAGTAGCATCTGTAAATTCGTGTTTAGCATCGATAAACCGCCAGCTTTCCGTCTGTGGAAATTCAGTTTCCATACCCAAAATCAATTTACGAATCATCACCATATCCAAGGTAGTCACGGCTTTAGAATGGTTGACATCCGCAGCGATTAGTTTATACGGACTGTCGATAGGCAAAATTCCTAGAACGTGCTTACGCATCAGTACCAAATCAAAAGTTGTTACTCCATTTAGTGGGTTTACATCTTTAGTTGCGCTCACCGAATAGTCGCCGCCTGCTTCTACTTCTACTGAGAAAGTACCTCCAGTAGTAGTCATCATCTCCATTTCCATCGAACCATTGACACTAATCATTGAACCAGGTACTTCATCGCCCGTTTCAGTCATTACGTTTCCAGCAAGTAATGGACTAACCAACTCTGGACATTCCAATGCGATGTTATCTGATTGAATAATCACAAAAGTTTCGCAAATTGACTGATTTCCTACGGCATCCGTTACATGAAGTTGTAACAAATTTGTTCCTAAGTTATCGCAAGTAAACACTCGCGCTTGTTCTTCACCAGCTGCATCAAAAGAGAACGTAATTGGATTAGAACAGTTATCAAAACTACCCGCGTCTAAGTCATTCGCCCACAATTCGACCATACCCGTAGGCATCAGTTCTAAAATTATGCCGCGACAATAAGCCGTAGGTGCTTTACAATCTTTAATGATTACATCAAATTCCATTTTACCAATATTACCACAGCCATCATTAGCGAGGTAAGTAATCGTATGTGTTCCTAAACTCAATGTATTCAACAATGGGGTGGTAAAGCCATCGATTGGATTGCCAAGGATACGTCCATTTTCATTACCGTCATTGGTATCGCCGTCGCCATTGATATCCACAGAATAAGTAAGTGTGTATTCATTTTTGCAATCCATTACTTCAGGAATAGGTAGTTTATAATTTACACCACAATCATCCGTAATATCGCATACTTCTACGTCTTCGATTTGTACAAACACAGGGGCTACATTATCTACTACTTTAATCACTTGGCGATAGATAAAATATCCATAGGCTTCCGCCGAAACAAAATTATGGTTCTGGTTATCGTCAATCAGATAGTTAGCTGTCTGAGGTGCAAAATCAATTGCTGTTCCAAAGATGGAGTTAAAACCATTATCAATACAATCGCCCGTTCCGAAAATATCGTCGCCCCCCGTATTGTAATCTTCATCTATGTAAATAAAATCCGCATCCAATTCTGAGATTAAATCCACAAAAGGATTTCCATTATTACCAAAGAGTAAATCGTAAGGATCATTAAAACGTTCCAAGCCATCATCAATCTTATTTTGTAATGCACAGATATTTGCTACAGCATCCGATTGGTAATCCAAGGTGACACAAAGTGCTGGGTCTTCAAAGAAATCCAATGGTCGTGGAACGATACCTATTTCCGTGTTGGTCGGATCCCAAGTACACCAATTGATAAATTTATAGGTACGAATTACTTTAAAACAAGCGCCACTACCATCTACACCTACTACATCAAATATCTCGTCTTTAGTTTCCATTCCCCACTGGTCGCAAGCACGGTTAGTAAGGATTTCGCCGATACGTAACGGAGCAGGAATACCCCCCAGATTATCATCTACTGCTGGCTCACATTGTACCATTACATCCGCTGGGAATTTCATCGTCCAATCCGAACGGAAAAGGATAGAAATCGTCTGCGAAACAGGTTGACTAAAGATATTACCATGTACAGAATTGCGGAAAGCTACAAAGTCACGAGTAATCGTTCCTACTCGACAAACGGGATCATAATTACTAAAGTCAATATCGATAATTCGCAACCGCACATCTTCTGAACTACAGCCCCCTACTACAGAAGGGAATAAAATATCACTATTGAAAGCGTACTCACCAGTAAATAAAATGACGCGTTCAAATTCTGGATCATCACAGAAGAAAGAACCATTATTTGCAGATAATTCTGGCGGTGTTTTATCTTCAATATTGATGTATGTCCAACAAATATTACTTAATTCTCCTTCATCTACTCGCTCGTTATTATTAGCATCCCACGTCACACGTAATTCTACT
>JBGCES010000244.1:0-9031 GCA_045106545.1 Saprospiraceae bacterium | reverse complement strand
CATTGATACCAACTAAAAGAACTATGATTTGAATATTTTCAAATTGCTCAGGAAGATGTTGTAATTGCAGCAAATGATGCGCAGAATTTAAACCAGATTTTCCAAAATTTCCAATACAAACATTAGGTAGAGGTAGTGTATCATTTAATTTGTTTTCTAATTGCTTACACCAGGTATTATCTTCATTAATCATTGCACATTCCGTGGTACTTGCCCCAATTGCTCCAATTCCGATTTGCTCATTATCTAGCTTCAATGCACCTCGATATCCTTGTCTATTTATATTCCAAGTGACATGATCATTCAGACCAATCAGTGAGAACTTTTTTGGACTAATTTCAAAAACAGTATTAGGAAATAACAGTTTATAGGCGTCTGATGGATATACGAATCGCAGCAATATTTCGCCTAAACAAAGCGCAATCAACAAACTACCGCAGAGTAGAAAGAAGTTTTGATATTTCATTTTTCTTATTTTACTTGTTCTTTGGCAAAGAACTATTTTATTGAAGAGTGATTGTCTCCTTCATTTAGCACTTGTAAAATGGTAGCAGTTAACTTCTTTTGTCCAGTTACGGTTAAATGCGGATCATTTTGCAAGTAAATTTCCGATGGATGTTCTGCCTTTTGAAAATCAGGCAGTGGATTAATCATAGTAACATCTGCGAAATCTTGTTTCATTCTATTGATTAATGGATAGTTAGAAGCTAACAATCGTTCATCTACCGTTGCTCCCAGCAAACGATAGTTATTGAGGTGTTTTGTAGAAGACTGGATATAGTGAGGAATAACCAGCAGATATACTTTTGTGGCGGATGGGAGTTGACTTAGCATGTGATGAAACTTATTTTGCCAAATTTGATACCGCATTTCCATCGACTCGTCAAGCAGAATCGTTTGTTGAAGGGCTTTGGAATTTGCTTTGATATACAATTTAGTACGCGCGTTGTAACATTCTTTCTTGAAGGGACTATCACTGACTTCTTGTTTTGTTCCCATTCTTACACTTAAAGATGAAAGAACGGAATTCAGGTACGGAACAACTAATAGGCGATCGCTCAGCCACCAATAGGCATTTCGGATTAGAGATAGAGAGTCATAATGATAAGGGTGAATAACATCAGTTAGATCATTACCTACATAAAATTGATAAATAAGAACATCTGGTGGATGCTGTTTGATTCGTTTATTAAAATACAATTCGTGTTGTCGGATTCCAGTACCCGGGACGGAAGCGTTAATGAATTGCCACTGCGGATATTCTGATCTTAAAAAGCCAACATAATTTTCTTTTTGGGCAGTAAATGAATCGCCAATCACGAGTACCGTCGTATCGCTATTTTGTTTTGAAGGACTATGAAAAGCTGGATTTAGTGCGGAAAATGCATTTTGATAAAATTCAATTACCTGCATGCGATACGCAAATTCTAGTAATAATATTATCACTATAGTTAGAAAGCAAGTATATTTGATTAAACCCATTGCGGTTTTTCTGATGATGTCCTATAATAATAGTTTTAGGATAGTTGTTTTTGTGGCATTAAATTATCTGCTAATATTTTCTCCATTGGAAAGCCATAAAATTCCATTTCCATCCGCCATTTTGCTATCCATTTTAACGGAGTAGTGAGTAGATGATGTTTTCTACCGGCAACCTTATTGTAAAATTTGAATCGTTCGATTAAACGATACTTTTCCTTACTCACCCACGGGCCAGCCGAACCCACATAGTCAAAATCTGCCCATTCCATCAATGAGTGAGGTAGCTGATAACCTTTAGCCACCACATCTTCGGTGATCTTAGAACCAGGATAGGGTTTAAAATAAAAAATTGGCGTAGTAAAGCCAGTGTGCATTTGGTTGAGTTCTTTTGCCATTTGGAGCGATGCAACGACACTAGCATCGGATTCTTCTGGAAAACCAACGATAAAGGGAAAAATAACGGCAATATTTCTTTTAGCGCATCGCTCAGCGGTGGTATAAATATGCTCCATTTTAATGTCTTTCTTGAGCCAATCCATCATTTCCTGCGATCCAGATTCTACCCCAACTAAAACCCTCCTCAAACCCGATTTTTTTACCAAGTCAAATTCTTCTTCTGACATCCTATTGCCCTGATCTCCACGTAGCGTTCCTGCCCAGGTCGTTTTAATATTTCGCTGAAGTAATGCTTCCGCAAATTCGTTGACGCGCTTTCGTTTGGTAAAAAAGGTTTCGTCCTGAAAATTAATATCTGTGAATTGATACTTCTTTTGCCAATAAGCAAATTCTTCGCCCATCCGTTGTGGCAAAACCCCTGACCAGCCTCGATTATATACAAATGGGTCAGCACAAAAAGTACAACGAAAACGACAACCCGCCGAAGAAATATAATCTAGTTGTCGATTTTTCTTTTTATGAAAATATTTTTCTACCTCAATCAATTCGTAATTGACAGACTTTAATTCATTGAGATCCTTTAGATGTCGTTTGAGGTTTTTATGAATAATATTTTGCGCATCACGATAAGCTATTCCGTTAATACTTTTTAAATCTTTATTGCCTTCAAAGTGCTCTATTAATTCTTTAAACGTTTCTTCTCCTTGTCCGTCCACACAAATATCAACTACCTTCTCTTCCGCTAAGATTTCGGTCGGAAATAGCGATGGATGCCAACCGCCCCAGACAATAGGTAAATCTTTGAACGTAGCTTTTACTTGCTGCGACATTTGCAGGGCATCAAGAATCGGTCTTCCAGTTAGCACCGTTACTCCAAAGCACAAAGCACCTTCGCAGGCTTCCAAGACTTTTTTATGCGCCTGGTTATCGACTCTGGCATCGATGATGATGACCTCGTATTTAGTTGCGTCCAGTTGGGAAGCAATCGCTAAAAGAGCAAGCGGCATATCAAAAAAAACTGCTATTGGATTATATAAAACGATTTTTTTTCGCATGATGATTTTATTTATAAAACCCTTTTATAAAAACTATTAGATGAAAACTATTTCTTGATAAAGGCGCAAATAGTTATTTACTGTTTCTTCTATTGGAATAAGTATAGTTGCTTGACGTTCAGCAGTATTGGCGAGACTTTGCTCAATCGCTTGTACAAAAGAAGGTACGTCTTCCGCGATTCGCCACTTAGATAGCGGTTTGGCAATACCAACTTCACGCGAAACGATGTGCATACCGGATTTTAGCGCTTCTAAAAAAACAAAACCCTGCGACTCGTAGCTAGAAACGTGTACCAAGACTTTTGCATGACGCATGTATTGCAGCACGTCTTCGTTAGGTAACATTCCCAATACTTTGATGTAATCGGTTAGTTTGCGATGACGAATTTGCTCCATTATTTTACCTCCGCTTACGTCTCTACCGATGATAGAAATTTTGACCTTGCGTTTTCCGTGTAGCGCAGCCATTATTTCAATCAGCAAAGGATAATCTTTGATATAGTTAATGTCTCCAACTGCTAATAAATCTATTGTTCGTTTATCAGATGGTGGAATTTTCTGTGAATCTGCGGAAGAAATCCCCCACGGAATAACTGCCAACTCCAATCCGCGATAATTCTTTTCGAATTGCTGAACTTGAAAATCCGAAACCATCACTAAATTCATTTGACTCAGTGATAAAAATTTCAGATGACGATTTTTCTCTGGAAGAACATCAACCCCCATTGCGGTCGTGATGTGTTTGATGCCGAGCCATTTACTTGTCCAGTGTCCCACCAATGCACATTTTGACAACCAAAAGGAATGTATAATATTAATGGGTTTTCTTTTCTGAATTTTTTTTAAAGTACTTAGCGTTTTCTGAAAAGCAATAAAATTACTTGCTATCCCTCTATTTGTAATGCCTAAAGGGAAAACAGAAATCCCCTGCCATAAATAAGGATCGCTAACCGCAGGATATTCAATTGAAATGATACTTATTGTAAGGTCAGAAATGTATCTCCTTAAGCCTAAAAAATATTCTTGTAGGTAAGGCAAACACTTAGTATCTGATTCGTCAGCAGCAAACCCAGGTGTAAGAAAAACGATATGATTAATGCGATTTTTCATTTAGGCGCTCACCTTTTTAATAAAGATTAAGTTTCCTCTCAAATATTGCTTTCGAGATGAAAAAAAAGCATTGATTGATTGCTCAAAGTAGTGATAGTCTTCATTGAAAATGCTATTTACACGCTCGTTTAATTTACCTATTTTAGTATAAATTCCTGATTTCGTTTTATTAAAAGAGTGTCGTTTTTGTACCGAAATTTCATCAATGGGTTTTATGTTAGTAATCTTAAAATTATTGCTTTTGAAGTAGTTATTTAATTGCTCACTCTCCTGAAATTCACTCCTACACTGTATAATGCCAAATTCATTTTTTGCTTTTTCATTTAGTTGAAAAATTTCATCAGTCGCAATGGTTTTTAACCACAGAGATTCATTCACCAATAATAATCCATCTTTTTTTAAGGTCTTATAGATTAGTTTTAACAATTTACTTAATGAAGCTCCTTCAATGATTGCAAGCACCGATTCCGCATAGATCAAGTCATAAGAGTTAGGAGGGATTTCATTAAACACCCGACTATCAAAGACTTTAATTTGATCTCGTAATCCACAACATTTTAATCTTTGCTTAGCCTTTTTTATCATTTTTTCACTTATGTCCATGCCAGATAGATCTACGAGAGGAAATTTATCTTTGACTTCTATCAGAGTTGCGCCTGTACCACATCCAATTTCTAAGACCTTAGCATTATCTGGTAAATCCATCATTTGCAGCAGCACATCTGTACCTTTACTTCCAAAGGCATGGATATGGCTAGTATTATATTCTGCCAAGTAGTTCAAATAATTTAAATGTTTTCTGCTCCTCATTTATCATAATTAAGATTTCTTCTCTGATAATACATCATCACCTTACTCATCCACGCCTTCACCTTAAACTTAACCGCTGCCAAACTCGCCCAATTCTTATTCACCAGCTGCTGATGCCAATGCACCTCATTCACCACCCACCTGACCGCATAGTCATAATACTTCCGTGAATACGTCCGTTCAAAATCTCGATCCCGATCCGTACTATTCATCCAATCTAAGGTCTTCGTCTGGATAGCTTCGATTTCATTATACAATGACGTCCCTTTGATCGGATAAGCCACCGTAATCGTAAATTGATCGGGATTCGCTTCTTTCAGATGTTTTACTGTTTCTTTAATATCTGCTTCTGTCTCACCTGGATAACCGAGCATGATAAAAGTACCTGCTTGCATGCCTGCGGCGCGCGTTTGGCGAATCATCGCCCGAACATGATGCACATCTACGCGCCGATCCATCGCATCGACGATTTTCTGCGATCCACTTTCCGAACCAATCCAAAGTCTAAATGCGCCCGCTTCTTTAATGACCTGAATCACCTCTTCATTCATGCGATCCGCACGCGTAATACACTCAAAAGGGACGGTCACTTGCTGTCGCAGCATTTCATCCCGAAATTCTTTCAACCATTTATGACTAACTGTAAAAACATCATCCACAAACCAGATGGAATCGGGGTTATACGTGTCTTGCAAATATTTTAATTCTTCCACGACTAACTTCGCCGAACGTCGCCGATAACTTTGTCCATAAACGGCGGTACTACACCATTTACAAGTGTAAGGACAGCCACGTTGGGTACTCACCGTCATGGCACTTTCACCATGATATTTTTTCCAAGTATCTAAATATTGTTGGATGTCGATTTTTTTGCGATTGGGATAAGGGAGGTCGTCAACTGGGCGAATACGACTACGTTCTGCGGTTTGAATCAGTTCACCGTCGGCGCTGTAATATGCTAATCCTGTGATGTGACCAAATTCGGTTCGATTGCCTTTTTCGACCGTTTGCGCTATTTCTAACATCGTCTGTTCGCCTTCGCCGATAACGGCAATATTTGCCCCCGTCGCGAGATAATCTTTTACGTTGTAACGAATATCAGGGCCACCTAAAACAACTACGCTTTCTGATAGAGCAGGTGTAGAACGGATGAATTTTACGATTTCAATGACATTGAGTTTAGTCATCAAATTGGTATAAATGGCGATGATACTGGGTTGCGATTGTAGTAGATACTCGTTAAGTTCTTTCTTCGTAGAAAAGGTGGTATCAAAAACATCATTATCCATCCCCGCTTGCTCCAACCACGCCGAAATATACAGCATACCCAAAGGCGGATAAGGGCGCATGATCTCCTGCTCCTTTTCGTCTTCCTTAATAAAATAGCCGTGGGTAAATAGTATATTCATTTCTTTCGTCTGTCTTCTGTCAATGCAATGATCTGTCTTCTGTCCTCTTTTTCAAAATTATTAAATAATGATCAGCGATATTAACACCACTGTTTTTTTCAATTAACCTATCTTCTAGCTTAATGATGCGCTGAAACCATTGCTTATTTTTACTAAAAAATGGGTCAAGATAGGAAGGAATTAATCCCACTAAAGTAGCATCTTGTTTATGAAAGTTGTTTTTAAAAAATTGATAAAAAGTCGCTGCCGAATAAAAATAAGTTGCTACTTGATCGCCGTTGACATGTACTAAACTAGGCGTTTTTCCTTTTTTATTAAAAGCTCTTTTTAAATTAAGTTTTAATAAAAAATAAAGTCGCTCCAATAGACAAAACGGCGGCATCACAACTGCGATGAATATTCCATTTGGCTTCAGAATAGTCGTTAAGTTTTGAGATAATTGTTTTAGTTCTTGAGGTGATAAACAATTGAGTCCACCAAAATTAGAAAAGACTAAATCGTAGTTTTCATCAATAGGTAATTCAGAGAGTTGATTGATATTTAAAGTTTGAAAACTTAATCTGGTATCGGGCGCAAATCGTTCTTTTTTTGCTGCTGCAAATTGTAGCATTTCACTGGAAAGATCCGTACAAAGCACTTCATGACCTTTTTTTGCAAAATGCAACGCATCTTCGCCCGTTCCGCCATTTAATTCTAATATCTTCAAAGGTTTACCACTTGCTAAATACGGCTCAATTGCCTGCCAAACGCGATCTCGCTGCTGTCTGCCAACTAAGGTATTGGTAAACGATTGATCGTAATCTTTGGAAAAGACATTTTGATCAAAGGTCATTAGTGGTTCACTTTTTTCACTCATCCGTCTGCCTTTTGAAATTGCTGCATCCGATAGCCATTTACCACTTTTTTCGGAAAATTATAACACATCGAAGCGATATGTCGCAAGTGTTCTTTGGATAATGCCAATGGACGACTCGCCACCTGTTGCAAACTTTCTGTTCCTCTCTTGACCCGATGCCGATTATGCACGTAGGTATAAAGCACTTTATAAAACGCCTTTGGATAAGCATTTTCAAACATCAAATCCAAGTCATTAGAATCTGTCCAATTTGCTTTTTGAATCAGTTCGTGTTTGACATTTTCATAAAACTTAGTACCTGGCAGCGGATAGGAAACGGAAATACCGATTTCATGCGGCATATTTTCTAAAACCATCTGAATCGTTCGATCAATATCTTCTTTGGTCTCGCCAGGATAGCCAAATTGTAAAAAGTAAGCGACGCGCACCCCTTTTTCTTTCAATAAACGGGTGGACTCATAAATCTGCTCAATGGTCGTCCCTTTATCCATCGCATCCAGTATTTTCTGTGAACCAGATTCTGCACCAATCCAAACGGTTTCCAAGCCCGAAGCCACTAAAGCATCAATATTGTCAGCTTCTAGCAACAAGTCAGCGCGAGATTGTATTTTATATTTAAAATGTAAATTTCGAGCTTGCACTAAATCTCTGAATTGCTGTACCCAGCCTGGTTTTAAACCAAAAATATCGTCACACATCCAGAAATTCTGCACGTCAAATTGCTGCATCATATACTGCATCTGATCCGCAATGCGCTCGGGCGAATGAGCATTATAACGATTTCCATAAATGGGTTTGGCACACCAATTACATTTAAATGGACAACCTCTAGTGGTCGCTACGTTCAAGGTAAAAGGCTTACTTCCTGATTCCCAAATCGCTCGATAAGGTTCTACATCTACTAAATCCCACGCGGGCATCGGCAAACTATCTAAATCTTTCAAAACAGGGCGGCGAATATTTTTACTAATCTCACCCGCCACTTGATAACTAATTCCGCGTATATTCTCCACCGATTCGCCCATTTCCAACTGCTGAACCAACTCTAGTAACCCTAATTCTCCTTCTCCGTGGATCACATAATCCACACCTTCCGACAAATAAGCTGCAAAATGATCAGTGGAATCAGAACTACAAACAATGACGGTACAATTATGCTGTTTGGCATATTTTGCCATTTTAAATGCCGCCTGCCGCATATTCGTCAAGCACATTTTAGTGAGATAATTGAATCCGTCGTCATACATTACCAGATACTTGGGTTGCTCCTCTTCTAATATCGGCAATATGCTATCTTCACTTTCTACCAAGTTACTATCATGGAGCGCGACTTGAAACCCATTTTCGCGCATCAGCGCAGCCGCGTATAACGTACCTAAAGGCGGGTAAGGCTGCTTGGTTGACCATTGCTTGGGGTCGAAGCGATAAAAATAAGTATGAGTGAATAAAATTTTGGTCATCGCTTTAATTTAAGCTGGTGCGTGGTTTCAAATTCTACTACCTTCTCTTCGATTTTGTTCGTTACCATCTGCTGATAGTTGAGTTTATGGTTTTTAGAAACATAGCTTTTGGATTTGAACATAAGTTCCATTTCTTCTGGTTGATGTAAGTGACCGTACATCTTAATATATCTTTTCCAATTCATCTGTCTAAACCGTTCATTGATGGCATCGCCGATACGATTATTTAGCGCAAATTCTACTATTTTTTTGAATGGATAAAGCAGACTGATGACCTGACCTTTTTTAGGGCGTTGAATAAAATTTGGATAATACGCTTTTACCCATTGATTTTGTTGGATAAATTTTTCATACACCTCGTAACCATAAATCGGCATTACGGTCGCTAATTCAGTTGCGGTAAAGGTATTTTGTTCTTCTATTTTTAAGTGATCTTTAGCGATAAAGTAGTTG
>JBGCES010000243.1:0-2966 GCA_045106545.1 Saprospiraceae bacterium | reverse complement strand
CAATTTGTACAATATTGCTAGTTGGATTAGGCTGCGCCGTAACGCGAAGTGTAGTTGGTAGGGGAGTAGTTTCGCTTTCGCTAAAACGTTCCGTTACTTCTTCATTTGTAGATGCAGGAACTTCGTAGTCAGGATTGAATGTACAAGGCGCAATGTGGGCATAAAACAACGCACCAGATTCTACCTCAAAACCTGCATTGAGCGTAATCGAAACGGCGGCTTTGTAAGTAACATCGCTGCCACTTTCTACCGTTCCAGTCGAAGTAATCGTACCTGAACTTTCGTAACGATCCGAAGGAATGACGCCCGACATCATCGTACCATCAGGCAACGTGAGCGTAGCATCATTCGCATTATTAGGATCACAATCACAAGCATCAGGAGCGCCATCCATATCAGTATCAATATTATCATCAAAAAGGGGGCAGCGGTCATAGCAATCCTGAATGCCATCGTCGTCCGTATCGCCGTCAAAGCTGACGCAAACTTCATCTGCACCATTGCTATCTGACCATTCTAATAAGTAACTTGTTCCCATTACTCCAGTAAATGAGGTCAATAGTTCATTCCTGTTTTCGAAACTACCACCCGTCCCCGAAACAATGCGCCATGAACCACTAGTGGGCACAGTTTCAAAATCAAAACTACCAATACCGACGGTCGTTTCGCAGGAGCGCATAATGTCATCACCTGCGATGCCTACTTCGGGCGAATCATCATCAGTAATCGTTAATTCGAGGTAACTATTTTCATAAATTCCGCCTCCAGTTACGTCTTGGATCACTGCCAGACAAGTTTCCCCTTTTTCAATCGCGGCATCGGTAGTCACATTAATACTAACTGTTTTGGTTGCTTCTCCATCGGCAAAATTAATGGTTTGTCCACCGAAGGGATTGGTGACAAAATCAGCAGCATCTACTGGATCCACGCCATAGGGGTAAATAACAAAATTGACACTAATTGCACCTACGGTGCTCTGTGAACGAGTGATGGTAAAGGTTTGAATATTGGTACCACCTGTACCTTCGGCAAAGGAAATGTCTCCTGAGAGATTGATTGTAAACGGCAATATGCAATCTGCTACGCTTACTTGCTGCGCGGTAGTCAGACAATCTTTATTATCTTTTACAACGATTTGATAATTACCCGCTGCTAATCCGTTGAAGGTATCACTCGCTTGGAAGGTTGTGCCATTATCTCGACTGTACATAAATGGAGCAGTACCACCTTGCGCGCTAACGATAATTGATCCCTTATTAGCTGTGCCGCAGGCAATAGATTCTATGGAAAGTGTAGTGACAGTGGGCTGAATGATGGATACATTCAGCTTACTAGTTTGTGCGAATTCATTTTTTGCGGTAACGGTATAATTACCTGCCGCTAATTCCATAAACTCATTACTGACTTGAAAATTTATTCCATTGATACTATAACTGATTCCACTCGACCCATCTAAGCGGACTTTAAAAACGAAGTTATTACCCGAACTACCCGCTACGTATAATACATCGTTGGTTGCAATGGAAAGATGTGTTGCGAGTAAGGGATTTGTACCATCACCCAATGCATCCATAATTTGGGTAATCGTTCCGTTAGGAACAACTTCAAATATATTTCTAGTACCCGAAGCGCCGACGAATAAGCTACCTGCGGCATTGATAGCCAACGAACTTATTCCAGCCGCCGTATTCATTCCATCACCAGCACTATCAAAAATTTGAGTAATCACACCTGTAGGCGTTATTTTAAAAACATTATTTGAGCCGTTGCCGGAAACATATACATTACCTGTCTGATCGGTTACGATATCATTCGCAAAACTTAATGTATTCGAGCCATCGCCCGTTGCATCGATAATTTGAGTAATCACTCCCGCAGGAGTAATTTTGAAGGCATTCCAGCTGTTAATTCCTACTACATAAACATTGTTATTTGTGTCGGTGGTTAGGCTTTCGGGAGCTGATAATACATTAGAGCCATCACCCGACTCATCAATAATCTGCGAGATACTTCCCTGTGGTGTAATTTTAAATACATTGTTGGTTGTACTTCCAGCTACGTAAATATTACCAGTAGGATCAATCGCGATTTCCTGCCCACCCAGAAAAGGATGTACGCCGTCTCCTAAACTATTGATGATTTCGGTGATGTTGCCAGTGGGCGTGATTTTAAAAACATTATGGCTATTCGTACCACTGACATATACATTATCATTGGCATCCACCGCGAGTCCATTTTCGGGTTGGGAGAGGGGCGAAATGCCGTTGCCATTAGCATTAATTATTTGGGTAACGACACCAGCTGGCGTTATTTTGAAAACGTTGTTACTATTTTTTCCTACTACATATACATTGCCTTGACTATCGGTAGCGGTAGCAATGGGTTGGAGTAAGTCATTGGTTGCGTCTCCTGTCTCGCTAATGATGGTTGAAATATTGCCTGCTGGCGTTAGTCGAATTGTTCCGTCGTTTGCACCGTTACAGCTGACATTTGTTTTGCTGGCTAAACTTAGTGGAACAGTAGATTGAGCGTTTATTGTTGTTAAAAATTGACTAGGTAAGCAGGAGATGCCTAATCCAAAGAAAAGCGAAAGAAGTATTTGTTTTTTTATAAAAAAAAGGCGGTAGATTTTTAACATACTATTGTTATTGGTGTGGATTATAATTCGTTATCAAGTGTAGTATATGATAATTATAAATTATTGTTTCATATAATATGTAAAATTCTAATTTTGAGATGGAAAGGTGGCTTTGGTTGCCTTGTTTAAGCTTTCATAATCGCATAAAAAAATCGCGAGTAGCCTTAAATGGCTACCCGCAATTGTATAAAACTTATGGAAAAAGAGGACTTCTACTACCGTTGCACCATCACCTTCACCACCTGCTGCGCATCTTTCGTCTGCACGCGCACGTAGTAAATACCCGTCGGTAAATGACTCACATTCAAACCGTGTAAATGCTTACCTG
>JBGCES010000242.1:0-8903 GCA_045106545.1 Saprospiraceae bacterium | reverse complement strand
TTGCTGCGCTACTTCTTCAATCGCGTCATCTTTGACGGCGATGATATACAAGTCACTATTGGGTTCGATGTCATAGAGGGAGTCCGTCGCTTCGGAATAAACGACTTCCGCGAGCGCTTGCGCCTTGGCGAAGCTGCGGCTAAAATTTTGCATAATGTAGCGATCTGCCGTTTCGTCGATGCCCTCCAGCCGGTAAATCGCGCGAGCGATGTGGTAGCCGACGTTGCCGCTACCAATAATTGTAATTGTTCTAATCATGGGAAGTAAAAATAGGGCGTAGGAGAAAGTTGGTAATGGATAGTTTTTAGTTGGTAGTTGCCGTTCCAGCTTAAAACTCAATAATCCAAAACTCAAAACTTTTTTCAAATACCCTGGTGTTTTTAAATAGTATGCGTTTAACTTTTCTAATTATCATTCAACATTGCTTTCAATGTTAGAAACGCTGTAGAAATAAATTTACATTTTTTCAATTGATGATTTTTCTGAATGAATAGTTTTTATTCAACAAAATCATCAATTGAAAAAAACTAAACGTAAATTTATTATCTCAGCACATACTTAATATGTTGATAATCAGGTTTTTAAAAAATGGATACTGATAAATTTTAGTATAAAATGGGATTAAACAGATAAAAAGTAAACAAAGCTACGAGAATTTTGCAGTAATGTTCAAGAATTGATATGCAAAAATTGTGCTATATGTATTTGATTGAAAATTAATTTTGAAAATATTTTATTTTTTGATGGTTATTTTGACTGAATGACCGTCGGGTAAGTGGCGGATTTGTTCAAAAATTTGACCTAATAAATAAAAATGCACATCAACATTTGTTACTTGGATATTTGTGATGTCATATTCACCGCCTAATACGGGCGGGACTTTGTACGAATAAACTTCATTCGCTGCACGTTGGATTTTGGCTTGTTTTAATTCTTGGATAAAAGAAATCATTAGCCATTCTTCTTGCTGTTCTGATTTTTCTAAAGAATAATAGAATTCTTGTTTAGAATTGGCAATTTTCTGTAATTCTCCACTATCGGTTGCTAACCAATAGATTTCTTCTTTTTCATTTTGGAGAAAAGCGTCGCCGAGCAAGGATACTTCTAGCAGTTCAAATTGGTTGTTGAGCAGCCATTCGAAAGGGATGAGTAAATCAGTAGGATTGTATTTAGATTTGGATAGGAACAAGTGGTTGTTGCTATTCATTTAGAATTTTCTATGTCAAAAAGCCAAATTATTTTTGCGGATCCGTACTTTTTTCAAAAGAACACATGTGATCCTTCACCACGTACCACTGCCCATCCATTTTGCGCAAAGCATAACTGACGTGCATCCGATTAAAATAAGGTTGACCATCACGCTCGGGTTCGGTATATAATGCTTCAACCAGTGCAATCCCCATTTGCGCTTGGATATCGGTATGAATAATTTTATTAGAAATCGTCCAAGTCGTATCAGGGAACCAGCCGCGATGAAAGTCCATAAATTCCGAAACTTTGGTACTTACAGGCGTTTGTGGTAAAATTAAAAACATGTCTCCTTGCGGTGATAAGGTACTTTCCAGAGCCACTAAATCACGATCCGTTAATGCTTGTAAATGTTTTTCTAAGGTTAGAACGAAGCCAGTGCTATCAATTTTTTCAGTGATAGCTGAAGTAGTCTCGGCTACGTTTGTGGGCGCATCTTGCGGTTGACAAGCAAAGAGCAAAGAGATTCCAATTGAGATAAAAATTAAATAGTTAATGGATTTCATAACGAAGTATTTGGATGAAAAAATAGAAGAAGCAAGGTTTCAATTTTAATTAGCCATCGGTAAATATAGTGATTTGTGGTGCTTCCTTTTTAAATTTAAATTTTTACAATTCATTCTTTAATCTTGATTTTCTTATTTTTGCGCCGAATTTTACGGTATGGTCGATAAAAAAGTGATTTGAGTTGTTATTAAACCGTAATTAGATTTTAAAAATAAGTTGTCAGGTGACAGGAGTCAGGACTCAGAACTATGCGAACGAAAACGCTATAATCTGACCCCTGACTTCTAACTCCTGACCCCTAAACAAAAAAATATATGAATACTCCAGAGCATGTAAATTGCTTAATCATTGGTTCGGGCCCTGCGGGCTATACTGCGGCTGTATATGCAGCGCGTGCGAACATGAAACCCGTTTTATACACAGGTAAAGAACCAGGCGGACAACTAATGATTACCACCGACGTGGAAAATTACCCTGGTTATCCTGATGGTATTATGGGACCACAAATGATGGAAAATTTCCAAAAACAAGCAGAGCGTTTTGGTACAGATGTGCGCTACGAATTAATTGGAAAAGTGGACTTTGCAGGTGACGTAAAGAAAGTTTGGACAGAATCAGGTACGGAAGTACATGCAGATACGGTGATTATTTCTACGGGAGCAAGTGCGAAGTGGCTCGGTTTGGAAAGTGAGCAACGCTTGGCAAATAAAGGCGTTTCTGCCTGTGCGGTATGTGATGGTTTCTTTTTTAAAGGACAAGATGTAGTCGTAGTTGGTGGCGGTGATACGGCGGCAGAAGAAGCGTCTTACTTAGCGAAAATGTGTCCGAATGTACACTTATTAGTACGTCGGGACGAAATGCGCGCTTCTAAAATCATGCAAGAACGCGTAGAGAAAATGGAAAATATCACCATTCACTGGAACACCGAAACGTTAGAAGTATTGGGCGAAGAAGAAGTGGAAGGCGTTTTAGTGAAAAATAATAAAACGGGTGCAGAATCTACGATTTCCGCGAAAGCGTTTTTCGTAGCGATTGGACACAAGCCGAATACTGGTATTTTTAAAGATGTCATCACCATGGATGAAACGGGTTATATCAGAACGATTCCTGGCACATCCAGAACTAATGTCCCCGGTATTTTTGCTAGTGGCGATGCGCAGGACAACGTTTACCGTCAAGCGGTAACGGCTGCGGGAACGGGCTGTATGGCAGCTTTGGATGCAGAAAGATACTTAGTTGAAAAAGGAATAATATAAATATTGTTCAGAGGTGGTTCGGAAGTAGTTCGTAAGTAGTTATTAACCACCTCCGAACCACTTCCAAACGACGTCCGAACCACTTTTTAAACCACATTTTCAAACCACTTTCAAACAACATTTATTATGGCAGCAGGTACTGCAAAGCGTTTCGCACCGGGCGTTCTACACGGTGAAAAAGCAACGGAATTATTAAACTACGCGAATGAAAACAACTTCGCCCTTCCAGCGGTGAATGTCGTAGGAACGAACACGGTTAATGCGGTTTTAGAAACAGCGCGCGAGGTGAATTCACCCGTGATCGTGCAGTTTTCTAACGGTGGTGCGCAATTTTTTGCGGGTAAAGGTATCTCTAACGAAGGACAACGTTCTGCGATTTTAGGTGGTATTTCGGGTGCGATGCACGTACACATGATGGCGAAAGCGTATGGGGTGCCTGTCATTTTACACACGCATCACTGTGCGTAAAGATTGTTGGCTTGGGGTGATGGTTTATTGACGGCTGGGGAGAAGTTTTACGCAGAGCGTGGTTACCCATTGTACAGCTCGCACATGATTGATTTGAGTGAAGAACCGATTGAAGAGAACATCGAAATCTGTGTGGAATACTTGAAGCGCATGGATAAAATGGGCATGACTTTGGAAATCGAATTGGGTGTAACAGGTGGTGAAGAAGATGGTGTCGATAACACAGATGTAGATAGTTCAAAATTATACACTCAGCCTGAAGAAGTAGCTTACGCTTACGAAAAGTTGAGCGCAGTGAGTAAGAACTTTACCATCGCAGCAGCATTCGGTAACGTACACGGGGTCTACAAACCAGGTAACGTAGAGTTGCGTCCGATCATTTTGAAAAACTCGCAAGATCACCTGATTAAGAAATTTGGTTTAGAAGGGGACAACCCAATCAATTTCGTTTTCCACGGTGGTTCAGGAAGTAGCCGCGCGGAAATCCGCGAAGCGATTGAGTACGGTGCGGTTAAAATGAATATTGATACCGATCAGCAGTGGGCATTCTGGACAGGTGTACGCGATTACTACGAGCCAGTACGCGACTATATGCAAACGCAAATCGGTAACCCAGATGGTGATGATCAGCCGAATAAGAAAAAATACGATCCTCGTAAATGGTTACGTGCAGCGGAACAATCTTTCATCGTACGCTTGAAGCAAGCGTTTGAAGATTTGAACTGTATTGATAAAATCGTTTAAATTTAACGAGTAGAAAATACTCATTAGTTATAAAACGGGTGCTAGTCTTAGTTGATTAGCACCCGTTTTTTAATACAACAGCAAAGTGTTTATCCTGAAAATAAAGCAGTTTATCATCAATTGTTGGTATATGAAATTTTAAATAAGATTTTCACTTGAAATTTATACAAACAACAATCGGTTATGCTAAAAAAACTACCTACCTACTTCGAACTCACTGCTCGCATTCACGTTTTTCTACTCCTCAACGTCTATGGTTGGGGCAAAATCGCTGGTGGACAATTTTACTCTAAAGGACAACTGCCCGCTGACATTGCTAGTTTACCTATTTCCGAAATTGGTGGCTTTGATTTGCTGTGGACATTTATGGGTTACTCTTATATTTATATCCTTTTCGTAGGCATTTCGCAGATCATTGGTGCATGGTTACTCCTTTGGAATCGCACCAAACTATTGGGCGTAGCCATTCTAATTCCTATTTTAAGCAATATCATTATTCTAGACGCATTATTTTTTGAAGGGTTAGCATTGGGTGCATTAGCAAGTGCGGTGGTATATTTTTCGCTATTAATGTACATCTTGTATTTTAATCGAATACAAGTCAAAGTCATTTTAGAAAAAATATTAACGCCTTTACGGAAAAATTCCATTGAACGCCCTCGGTGGCAGCAGATTTTGATAGCGCTTAGTTTGTTTGTGGTGAGTTTCGGATTGGAACAGTTAATTATTAACGCATTGGGGCACTAAATACAGCGTAAACGAATTAGTCGAATATTTTTTTCATTTAATTCGAAATCTCTACCTTTGAAAAGTAAAGGATATTAAATATAAGTAATAAGGCAGATTCATTCATTCACTAATTCTGTCATTGTACTTATCTCATTACTTCCAAACATCATTAAAATACTTCATGGCAACCGATCCCAATAACAAATTTGGCATTCTCGATATTCGTAAAGGATCTACGCTCAGTTACGATTTTACCAACTGGAAAGCAGTAGGGGAGTACAATTATTTTTGGGGTGAAGATACCTACAGCCGTGAGTTTGAATTGGTAAATGGCGGGAAGACGATCTTTTTAGAAATCGAGGACGAGGAGAAGAACATGGAAGTTGCGGTTTCTAAAAAAATTGCTCTCCATCGCCTCAAACCTAATTTCAAAAGTGAATATACGCAAGGCAACACACCAAAGCAACTTTCTTTCAATGGTGATATTTACCATTTTAAAAAAGAATTTGCGGCTGAATGGCGCGACCGTGCTGCCAAAGGCGAATGGGAACCCTTTACGGTTTGGGACTATGCCGACGTAACGGGTAAGAAACGCCTTTCGGTGGAATATTGGGCAGAAGATGACGAATGGGAAGCCTTTGTTGGAAAGCCCATTTCAGCGGCAGAAATTACCAATATCACGAAACCACCCAAGAAAAGCTTCTCTTTTAGCGGCTTACGCAAAAATATCGGCTGGGTCATTTTTGCCTCCTTTATGGCGATGCAATTCTTAGTCTGTAGTCGCACTTGTAATTCTACGTCGCGTACGAATATTTACACCGAAAGCACTCGACCACCGATCGAAGGATTAGAAGATATTGTACATTCTTATGCTTCTACCGCAGATTTTACCATTCTGTTAGACGACATGGATTATGAAAATTTTCAGTTTAAACATAAGTATCAAATCTTAATACCGACCGCTGATTCTGTTGAGGTGACAACTACTGATTGGCAGTCTGTTTCTGGCACTTTTTTTAAACAACACCGCGATCATTTAGGAATGGAAGTCGCTACTAAGAAAGATGGTATTGTCAGCTATCTGGTCGCACCGCCAGGCTATTCTGAATATGTGGGCAACGAGGAATATGGCGAATGGGAAAGTGATAGTAACGAACAGAATACGAGTACGCGACGCTGGCGTTTTTATCCGCGATTTATCTATCTCGGTTCTCACTTCAATAATGGTTACCAACGTGCAAATTATAGTAATTGGAGTCAGTACAACACCGTAGGTAGAAATCGGACGAACTACCTCGGAACGAATTATCGTTACGGAACCAATACTTTATTAAGTACGAATCGTGGTCGCAGTAGTCGTTGGGCGCAAACGCTTCCAATGATTAGCAAGCGATTGGAGGAAGAAAAGCAAACCAGTCGTTCCAGCTCCCGCTATTCTAACCGCAGCAGCCGTTCGCGTAGCAGCGGATTCGGTAAGTAATTAAAAATTTGCTTCGTAGTAGTTCGTAGATGGTTTGGATGTGGTTGAAAACAACTTCCAAACCACATCCAAACCATTTCAAACCATTTTATATATGGAAATTTTTACTAACGAAGAATGGGGCTGGCTACCTGCCGCTATCGTTTATTTGAGCAATGCGTTGCTGATTTTTCTAATCGGTCGCTGGACGTTTCAACGCGCTTATGCGAAAATTGACCCCGCTGCGGAATTGGTAGAGCAAGACAATTTTGCTTATGCCATCGTAAATGTCGGCTATTATGTTGGTTTAATTATTGCTATCGCGGGTGTTCTAATGGGCGAATCTCAAGGCATTGCGGCGGACTTAACTGCGCAAACGGTTTATGGTATTTTAGCCGTGGTTTTACTTTTCCTCTCCGCCAAGATCAATGATAAATTAATCTTAAATCGCTTCTCCGTTCATAAAGAACTCTTCCAAGATCGGAATGCAGGAACAGGCGTGATTGAAGCCGCTAATTTTATCGCGGCGGGACTGATTATTCGCGGTGCAGTAAGTGGTAATATTGGTAACTTCTTTCCCGAATTCGCTTATGGTCAACTGCTGACGGGAATGCTCTCCGTGATCATTTTTTGGCTGGTCGGACAAGTTTTATTAATCATCACCTCCAAGATTTATGCGCGTTTATTAAACTACGATATTCACCAAGAAATCGAAGCCGATAATGCGGCGGCGGGTATCGCCTTCGCAGGCGTTTTAGTTGCCCTAGCGGTAATCATTGGTTACGGAGTAAGCGGTGATTTTTATAGCTGGAGCGACCACTTTATGAAAATTAGCGTAGAGGTACTGGTTGGTATTATTTTTCTCCCGATTTTGCGTTGGCTAACCGATTGGATATTGCTACCTGGACAAAAAATAACGGACGAAATCGCCCACCAAGAACATCCGAATATCGGCGTAGGATTGATAGAGGCATTTGCTTATATCGGTGGCGCGTTTTTATTAACGATTTGTCTATAATGGTATCAACCTAATCAACTCAGTAAACCTAGTCAATTAAATTAACCTAGTCAACTAAATTTGCGCAGCAACATCCTCAAACTCGCTCTCTTCGCTACTGGTTTATCTGGCATCGTTGCCGAATACGTACTTGCTACGCTTGCCAGTTATTTCATGGGCGATTCCATTCGGCAGTGGGCGTTGGTCATTTCGTTGATGCTCTTTTGTATGGGGATCGGTAGTCGAGTGACGCAGCGTATTTCTAAAAATCTTTTCGCGTGGTTTGTGAGTATTGAATTTACCCTTTCTGCGATTGTCTCCTTTTCGGCTTTGATTACTTATTCCTTCGCCGCTTACGCGGAATATACGGGCGTGCTCATTTATGGCTTATGTATGCTGACAGGCTTGCTGATTGGTATGGAATTGCCCTTAGCGATTCGTTTAAATGAAACTTTTGAAGAACTTAAAGTCAACGTTTCCAGCATTTTAGAACAGGATTATTATGGGAGTTTATTGGGCGGATTGTTTTTTGCCTTTATTGGTTTGCCGTATTTGGGATTGACTTATACGCCTTTTATTTTGGGTGCGATTAATTTATCGGTTGCTATCGTTTTGCTCTACTTTTTTCCGATTGAAACGGAATTTAAATACAAAAAATGGTTTGGAATAATCGCTATTGCGTTAGCGAGTAGTATCGGTATTAGTGCTTATCACGCGGAGGAAATTATCCTCCACGGCGAGCAAAGTAAATATTTGGATAAAGTTGTCTTGAGCGAACAAAGCCGTTATCAGAAGATTGTACTGACGGAGTGGAAAGACGATTATTGGTTGTATTTGAATGGGAATTTACAATTTTCGTCCTACGATGAACCGTTGTACCACGAAGTATTGGTACATCCTGCGATGCATTTTACACCCAATCCACAACACGTTTTAATCCTCGGCGGTGGCGACGGTTGTGCTGCGCGGGAGCTATTGAAATACCCTAATGTAGATAAAATAACGCTGGTCGATCTCGATCCAGCCATTACCAATTTAGCACAGCAAAACGATATTTTTTTAAATATCAATCAGCGTTCTCTACTTGACTCTAAAGTTAATATCGTCAATCAAGATGCCTTCGTCTATCTCGATCAACAAGCCGACTTTTACGACTTAATTATCATCGACTTACCCGATCCGCGCAGCGTAGAAATGGCACGGTTGTATTCGTTGGAGTTTTATCAAATGTGTCGCTTACGCTTACGTCCCAATGGCGTTTTAATTACCCAAGCGGGCAGTCCTTATTTCGCGGCAAGCAGTTTTCAATGCATAGAAAAGACTATGCAAGCTGCCGATTTTTCCACTTTGCCTCTGCATAATCAAATCATCACTATGGGCGAATGGGGTTGGGTTTTAGCCTTAAAAAATGAAATACCCAGTGAACAAATCAAATCGCATTTGCAGCAAATCAACTTAGAAAACATTCCTACCCAGTGGCTCAATCAAGCTGCCA
>JBGCES010000241.1:0-17461 GCA_045106545.1 Saprospiraceae bacterium | reverse complement strand
AACGGTCAGCTATTCACCTTTGGTTGTGAAAACGGCGTAACGCTCCGAGTCGAAGTAATGACGGATAAAATCATTCGCTTTAGGTATGCGCATAATGGACGTTTTGAACGCGATTTTTCCTATGCGGTCGATCCTAAATTTGCAGCGCAAAACGTCCCCGTTGATTTACACGTCACTACGGATTTTTACGAAATAAAAACGGCAGAAGTCCAGTGCAAAATCAACAAAAGTAATCTCGGCGTTCAATTACTGGATAAGAATGGCGCGGTGATGCTCGAAGATGCGGCGGGTTTTTACGCGTATTGGACGATTTTGGAAGGCGTATCAGAGGTCAAAATGTCTAAAAAAGCGCAGGTGGGCGAGCAGTTTTTTGGTTTAGGCGATAAGAGCTGCGACCAAAATATGCACGGTAAGCAATTTGAAAATTGGTGTACGGATTCTTTCGCCTATGGTAAAGACACTGACCCCTTATATCGCGCTGTGCCATTTTATTACGGTTTACACGACAAACGCGCGTACGGTATTTTCTTTGACAATACGTATAAAACCGCTTTTGATTTTGCTAAAACGGAAACCGATACGGTCAGTTTTTCTGCGCCTGGTGGCGAAATCAATTTCTACTATATTCACGGGCCAGAATTGCTGGAAGTTGCGCAACAATATACCGATTTGACAGGTCGCCCCGAATTGCCCGCGCTCTGGGCATTGGGTTTTCATCAATGTCGCTGGAGTTACTTCCCCGAAAAGCGCGTTCACGAAGTAGCCGATGATTTTCGAAAACATCAGATTCCTTGCGATGCCATTTATTTAGATATCGATTACATGGACGGTTATCGTTGTTTCACTTGGAATAACGACCACTTTCCCGAACCAACACAAATGATCGCCGACCTACGCGAAAAAGGTTTTAAAACCGTCGTGATGATCGATCCAGGCATCAAAGAAGATCCGAATTATCACGTCTATCAGCAAATGATGGAAAAGGGTTATCAGTGTAAACGCACTAATGGTGAAACCATGCTTGGTCCCGTTTGGCCGCAAGAATGTGTTTTCCCTGATTTTACCCGTGCTGAAGTGCGCGAATGGTGGTCGGGTTTATACAAAGAACTCTACGTGGACAACGATATTGCGGGCTTTTGGAATGATATGAACGAACCTGCGGTCTTTAAAGTTACCCACAAAACCTTCCCCGACAACGTCATGCACGATTACGACGGCGATTTGACTGATCATAGAAAGGCGCATAATATTTACGGTCAGCAAATGGCGCGTTCGACTTACGAAGGATTAAAAAAGTTAAAACCGAATCATCGCCCCATCGTCATTACCCGCGCTACTTTTAGCGGCGGACAACGCTACGCTTGCGCGTGGACAGGCGATAATGTCGCAAGTTGGGAACACTTACGTTTGGCGAATATTCAGTGTCAACGCATGGCGCTTTCTGGCTTTTCGCACATCGGTACGGACATCGGCGGTTTTGTAGAAAAACCTACCCCTGAATTGATGCTACGCTGGTTGCAATTAGGCATTTTCCACCCATTTTTCCGCGTTCACAGCATGGGAAATAATGTAGACGGAGCAGGCGAAGCTGACGCAGATGCAGTAGAAGCAGCCATGAAAATTGACCGTATGGATCAAGAACCGTGGTCGTTCGGTGAGGAATTTACCGTTTTGAATCGGCAGGCGATTGAGTTGCGTTATCAATTGCTACCCTACCTCTATACTGCTTTCGCTCGCTACTCTAGTACGGGCGTTCCTGTGCTCCGCAATTTGACGACTTACGACCAACACGACGAGCAAACTTACGGTCGGGAACTCGAATTTATCTTTGGTAAACATACCCTTGTGCGTTCGATCGTTGAGCCAATGGAAGTAGAAAAATTAGAAGAAAGTGAAGAACAAACCAAAGCAGAAGATACGGTAATCGAAGCACCAATTGGCGGCGCAGATTGTGATATTTATTTACCGAAAGGAAATTGGTTCAATTACTGGACGGGCAAACAAGTCGCTGGTAATCAGCAAATTACTGTACAAAAACAATTAGATAAATTACCAATTTATATCAAAGCAGGCGCAGTCATTCCGCACTATCCCGTCATGCAATACACCAACGAACGTCCCGTCGATGAACTGACGTTAAAAGTGTATTTTTCGAAAGAAAAAACCCTTTCCGAACTCTACGAAGACGCAGGCGAAGGCTACGATTATGAAAGCGGTATTTATAGTTTAAAAACATTTACGACGCAGGGAACGGACACGAGTTTTACGCTTGCGCAAACGAAAAAAGGCGAGTGGAAAGATACTTATGGAAAGGTAAAAGTGGAAGTTTATGGTTTGCCATTTAAAGCGCAGCGCGTGGAATTGGATGGGAAAGTAGTAGAATTTTCCGCTGCGGATGGATTGAGTTTTACGGTGCAGAATGAGTTTTCTGAAATTAAAATTTCGTAATTAACAATTACAATTGGACGGCGTTTTGAAAACGTCGTTCAATTTTCTATTTCTTCGCCCTTCTATTTTACATTTTAAATTAACCTTTCCCTATCTTCGTTCTCTTAACGAAGTTAGATATTAGAAATTACAGAAAACTCTTTCATCATCTAGCTTCTAATATCTAACGTCTAACGTCTAGAAAACATGAAAATCGGCATCTTCTTCGGTGGTCCTTCGCGCGAACGCGAAATTGCTTTTGCGGGCGGACGTACCGTTTACGATAATCTAAATAAATCGCTATTTGAACCAGTTTTGCTCTTCGTGGACTCCGCGCGGCGGCTGATTCTATTGGATTGGCAATATGTTTATAAAGGGACGATTCGCGATTTCTATCCGCCCGTTGCTGCCTTGCCCGATTCTCCGAATGCGTTTCAGATTTATGTAGAAAGTTTAGGCAAATTATCAGCAAGCGAAGCGGAGAAAATGATCGCGCAAGTTGGGCGGCAAGTGGCTTGGTCAGAACTGCCCGAATTGATTGACGTGGCGTTTTTATCGCTGCACGGTGAGTTTGGAGAAGATGGGCAAATTCAGGGTTTATTGGAAGGTTTACAAATTCCCTATACGGGTAGTGGCATCCGCGCTTGCGCGATTGGAATGGACAAAGCCTTTCAGAAAAAACTGATGGAAGCGGGTGATTTTCCTTGTCCGGAAGTATTACAAATTTCGCGCAGCGAATGGACAAATTCATCCTTTGACACCGCTACTTTTTTCGCTTCCGCTAAACAGCAGATCGGCTTTCCGATGGTCATTCGTCCTGCTAATCAAGGATCGTCCATCGGCGTAGCGATTATCAATGAATCAACTGATTATCAACAATTTATAAAATTAATCGATCGCGCTTTTTTCCGCGAACGCATTTATAAAACCGATTGGCAAAATAAACCGCAAGCAGAGAAAATCATTTACCTACGCGAACTAACCGACATCCGCGATGGCTTAGGTTTTCCGTTGAATATCGGTAGCAAAACCATTTATCACCCAGAGGAATTACTGACGTTTTTGAATGAACCCGCTTTCGCGGAAACGGACTCCGTGCTACTCGAAAGTCACTTGGGCGAACAGACCGTGATTGTCGAAGAGTTTATTCATGGCAAGGAGTTTTCGTGTGTGGTTTTGAAAAGAGAAATTGCTCAGATAAGAGGTATCTTGGAGATACCTCTTAACTCAAATGGAAGTCAAAACTCCATCGCTCTGCCACCTACCGAAATCATTAAAGGCAGCGAAGTATTCGATTATCGTTCTAAATATTTGCCAGGTCTATCGCGCAAAGTCACGCCGATTGATTTGCCCAACGCGCAAATCAACGCCATTCGTCGCGAAGTAGAACGGCTTTTTGAATATTTAGAATTCAATACTTACGCGCGGATTGACGGATTTATCCAGACAGACGGAACGATATTTTTAAACGACCCGAATACGACTTCGGGCATGTTGCCGTCGTCATTCTTCTTCCATCAAGCGGCAGAAATTGGCTTAAATCCATCGCAATTTCTCACTTATATTATTCGCGTCTCGCTACAAGAACGCATAGCGACGAGCATGGATATTGGCGTTTATGATCAGTTATTGGCGGATTTAGATCAAAACATCGCCGCGCTACAACAGGCGAAAACGCAGAAAAAGAAAATCGCCGTTTTACTCGGTGGCTATTCTGCCGAGCGCCACATTTCGGTCGAAAGTGGGCGTAATATTTTTGAAAAACTGGCGAGTTCTAATAAGTACGAACCCGTCCCCGTTTTCGTGACGGGCAGCAACGAGTCGCACCAGTTATATCAGATTCCTATCAATCTATTATTAAAAGATAACGCGGACGATATTCGCGATAAGATTTTAAATTATAAAGTTCATACCGTCGTCGAAGACATCAAAATGGAGTGCAAATCCATTACTGATAAATATGCGTCTTCAGATGTCGTTTTCGCACCAAAAGCACTGAATTACAGCGATTTAGCGGAATTAGCAGATGGGGTTTTCATTGCGCTGCACGGTCGCCCAGGTGAAGATGGACAAGTGCAGAAGGAATTGCGCAAACGCAATATTCCGTACAACGGCTCGAACGCCGAGAGTTCCGAAATTACCATTAATAAATACCGCACTCTACAGCTTTTAAAGCAAAACGGCTTCCCCGTTACGCAACAGCGATTGTTATCTTTTGAAGAATACGCTGCCGATGCACAGCGCGTTTTTGGTGAAATAGCCGCAGATTTTGATTATCCTTTGATTGCAAAACCAGTGGATGATGGTTGTTCCGCAGCGGTAAAGTTGATTAAGACGCAGGAGGAATTAGCCGCGTATTTTGCATTGATTTTTCGCGGTGCCTCGCTAAGCGGTAGCTTCCCGCTACCCCTTAGCTTTAATCCAGATAATGAAGCTGAACAGCAAAATCGCGCCATTTTAAAATTAAAACCTAAAGAAGAATTTCCACAAAAAAATGTCGTTTTAATCGAGCAATTAATCAGCCGCAAAGACGCGATTCACTTTCTCGAAATCACGGGCGGTTTACTGACCCACCACGAGGGCGATGCGATTCGCTACGAAGTATTTGAACCCTCAGAGGCGTTGGCAAGTGGTGAGGTTTTATCGTTAGAAGAAAAGTTCCTCGCGGGCGAAGGGCAAAATATCACCCCCGCTCGTTTTGCGATACAACAAATTGATTATCAAACGGTTGCGCAGCAAGTCCGCGCAGATTTAAAACGCGCCGCAAAGATTCTCAATGTGCAAGGTTACGCCCGAATTGATGCATTTGTACGCGTATTCGCCGACGGAAAAGCGGAGACGATTATTATTGAAGTTAACTCTCTTCCCGGCATGACTCCCGCGACTTGTATCTATCATCAAGCGGCTATTAATGGCTACAAGCCATTTGATTTTATTGATGGGATATTGGAGTTTGGATTTGGGAGAAAAGAATTAGTAGAAGGGTAATTCTATCGAGTTTAATTCAAGTTGGGGTGCAGGGTTAAATGGCTGTGACGCAGAAAAGGTGATACAAGTTATTAGAAAATTCATTTATAACAATTTATAATATTACTAAAAAACAAAATATCGGCATTTTTTTTGCTGTAGATTGATTTTAAAAACACTGCCCCGTGTATTTTTCACTTTAGTAACATATGCTTCCTCCACTCTAAGCCTTTTTTTCCTTTCAATAGTCCCATTCATTCTCTATCTTATTTGATACTCAAACTGCTATATTTTTACGCATAGAAGCTACTCCTCCTTGGTAATGACCTCCACATTACGACTACTTCTCTATGCCCCTTTACAAGGTCAATACGAATCTATTCCCTCCCTTTCATTGACTTTTCCTTATTCATCTCCCTCCAATTTTAGAAAAAACTAAACACTAACTAAATAACGTCAACAAGACAACTTCATTAGCTGAACTTTTTTTTCGACGTTACTAAAATTCAACTCACAACTTATGACAAAATTTTTCCAATTGCTGTTAGTAGTCTTACTAACGACGACCTTCCATTTTAATCTTAAGGCACAACACGAATCCCATCCTATTGCTACCGAAATCCAACAACGAGCCGCTACTTTTGAGCAACTCAATACAGTAGATATTCTACAGCAACTACCGAATCAAATTCCTTACAAATCCAGTGTTCAACACGAAGTAACCGATGCTACTTTTTTTCAACCCAAATTAGCGGCCGTTCAAAAAATCATCCAGCAACCTACCGAATTATTAAAACTAGAATTACCCGCTAAAAATGGGGCAAATTTTCAACTAGAACTCTACCGCGCCGAGGTTTTTGCAGCAGATTTTAAAGTCATTACGGCTTCCAATGATGCAACTTTTGACTACGAACGCGGAGCATATTACTGGGGAATCGTCAATGGCGATGAACATTCATTAGCAGCGGTAGCATTACACCGCGATGAGTTACTCGGTTTTGTACAATTCGAAGGCAAAGTTTATACTTTCGGTAAATTAAATGAAACCAACGATGACGTACACATTATTTATGAAAATTCTGATTTAGAATTAACGCCTAACATGAGTTGTGGTACATCTAGCGAGCAACACCAAATCGGTAATGAAGTAGATGGTTTTACTACCACTACTCAAAAATCAGCAGACAACTGTGTACGGATGTATGTTGAAGTGGACAACGATATTGTAAATGACAAAGGCGGCGTGACGCAAGCGACGGATTACGTCAGCGGCGCATTTAGTCAAGTCGCATTGCTTTACGCAAACGAAGCGATTAATTTTCAAATCAGCGAGATGTTGGTTTGGGATACGACCGATCCTTATGCTGGGCCTTCTACAGGTGACTATTTAGACCAATTCCGTGACCGTTTAGCAGGAAATTACAATGGTGATTTGGCGCACTTGGTCGGCTATGGCGGCGGCGGCGGCGTTGCTTACGTAGATGTACTTTGTAATGGCTACTATGGCGTTGGCTACAGTGGGATTCGTACTGGTTATTCCAATGTACCGACTTATAGTTGGACCGTAGAAGTGTTGACCCACGAAATTGGTCACAACTTAGGTTCACCACACACCCACGATTGTTCGTGGAACGGTAATAATACTTCGATTGATGGCTGTGGACCAGCAGCAGGTTATGGCAATAGCTGTGGCGGCGGACCAATTCCGGATAAAGGAACAATCATGAGTTACTGTCACTTAGTCAGTGGCGTAGGAATTGAGTTTAATTTAGGATTTGGTGCTCAACCGGGTAATTTAATTCGTAGTGAAGTATATAATGCTTCTTGTTTAACTGCCTGTGCGCCCCCCACTACAAATGATGCAGGTATTGCTACGATTTTAGCTCCAACAGGTAATATTTGTGAAAACAATGCTACTCCACAAGTAGAATTAATTAACTACGGTTCAAATCCATTGACTGCAATTAGTATTTCATACCAAGTAGATGCCAATGCAGCTGCTACTTTTAATTGGAGTGGAAACTTAGCAGAAGGCGCGAGTACATTAATCAGTTTGCCAGCAGTAACGTTTACGACAGGCAATCATTCTTTTACCGCAACTACGCAAAATCCAAACGGCAATGCCGATGAAGATACTGCTAACGATAGCGCGAGTAGCAACTTTACCCGCGCTACAGCACAAACTTACTATGCCGATAACGACGGAGACGGATTCGGTGATTCTGCCAATACCATAACGGATTGTTCTGCACCAAATGGCTACGTAAGCAATGCGAACGACTGTAATGACAACGATGGAAATGCTTATCCTGGCGCAACTTGCGACGACGGCGATGCATGTACAATCAACGACGTTTTAGATAGCAATTGTAACTGTGCGGGTACGCCAGCGGGTGATAGCGACGGTGATGGAATTTGTGATGGTTTAGACGTTTGCTCAGGTGGAGATGACAATGTAGATAGTGATAATAATGGCATACCTGATTTTTGTGATTGTAATGAAGCGGTTGCTACTTTCAGCAACGCTGGTCTAACGCATACAGGCGGCGGTTCAAGCAGTACTACTGTTAATTTAGCGGCAGCTAAAAATGTTATGTTCACAATTACAGGTTTGAACGCCAAAGGCAATGGTAATCCAAACGGCCGCTATACCGATTTAGTAAGTATAACTTACGTAAATGGTAATGGTCAAAACGTAAATCATGGTACATTTAGTGGCTCAAATGCCAGTAGCGCAACGATAGCAATTGATAATGATGTACGCTCGGTAACAGTTAGCCTAAGTGATGGCTATGACGGTAGCTATGGCGGTACATTAAGCATAAATTTAAGCGCAGTAGATTACTGTTTGACTTGTTCAGATAGCGATGGTGATGGCGTCTGTGATGGCGATGATGTTTGTCCAAATGCAGACGATACTTTGATTGGTCAGCCTTGTGATGATGGCGATGACTGTACCATCAATGATGTTTACGGTAACGATTGTAACTGTACGGGTACGGCAACAGCAGATAGCGACGGCGATGGCGTTTGTGATGCATTGGATGTTTGTCCAAACGGTGATGATAACGTTGATACGGATGGCGACGGTACGCCCGATGATTGTGATGCTTTCAATTGTTCAAATGAAGTAACCAGCTCGTTCTCTCCTAATCCATTAACGCATAGTGGTTCGAGTAGCTCAACGGCAACCGTTCCTTTCCCTGGTGATAATCAAGATGTGAGTTTTACAATTTCTGGTTTGAACGCCCGTGAAAACGGTAATCCACGCAACCGCTACATTGAGCGCGTTACGGTAACTTACGTAGATGGCAGCGGTGCAACTCAGACTTACGGTGTTTTCTCTGGTAATACACAGAGTTCTGTAAATGTGGAAATTTCTGGTATCGTACGTGCATTGACTGTCGCTTTAACAGACGGTTACGATGGTAATACTTCTACTACTTTGAGTGTTAATTTAGGAGATGTGTCTTCTTGTGCTGCGGGTGGCAATTTGACTCAATTCGGAAAAACCAACGCTGCAACCCTTGCCGCTGAAGTATTCCCGAATCCCGCTACCGATGAGTTGATGGTGCGTTTAAACACAACTCCAGAACGCGCACAAGTCGTATTGACTAATATTTTGGGACAACCCGTAAAAATATTCCAGTTGGTTGAACAATCTGCTTTACGGATTGGACTAAACGAGCTGAATTTAGATTCACAAACACTGTTTGTAACGATACAAATGGAGAATCAACCTTTAGTAACGAAACGTATTCTTTACATTAAATAGAATGTCTTTTTAAGTATAAATAACCCGCAAGTAGTCGTTGTACTATTTGCGGGTTTTTTATATAAAAAACTTTAGGTGATCAATCCGTGTGAAAGTGATGAGTTAATTTTATTAAATTTGCGATTAAGTACGTTTATGATTTACCAGACAAAGACGAGTTAGCGAGACAAGTTCAGCATGCTATAGAAAACTATGACAAAGAGGAATAAAATAATTGGTAATCAATTGATAATCAATAATTTAAAATAAAAATACTCAACTTATACTTTAAGAAAATAAAAATATCCAGACACCGTCTGACACTAAACATATTCTATGCAAGAACAACGAACCTTCACCGATAAACTAAAAGCCTTTTTCAAAGAACTCGGTCTTTTCCTCTCCTCCATGTTTTTTCTAAAAAATTTCGCTGCCATGATCGGCGCGTTTGTATTTTTTTTACTGACCACCTTCTGGTGGATGCGCTGCTATACGAAGCATGGCGAATCGCTACAAGTCCATGATTATACGGAAATGGAATTAGAGGATGCAATTAAAAAAGCAGAGAGTCGCGGTTTTGAAATCGTGGTAAGTGATTCCGTTTTCATTATGGATCGGGAGCAAAATATAGTGCTTTCGCAAAATCCTAAACCATTGAGTCGCGCGAAGGAAGATCGGTCGATCTATCTAACCGTCACCAAAAAAATTCCGCCCAAACGCTTTTTACCTAACTTGATTGGTAGTGACGATTTTAATCGCTATACCAAAAAATTAAAAATGTTGCACCTCAAACCGCGGGTCAAAGAGCGGGTTTTTGATAATAAATACGAAGAAAATACGATTCTTTACTTAGTTGTGGATGGTAAGAAAGTGACGGCACAGGATTTGAAGGATAAAATCGCAGTACCCGAAGGATCGGTAGTAGAAATGGTCGTAACGGAACGAGGTGGTACAATGGTACAAATTCCCGACTTGGTTTGTATGCAATTTTCGGAAGCGGAATTTTTGCTCAGTGGCATGCAACTCAATTTGGGTACGATTAACGCAGACGGAACAGTTACCAACCAGTCTTCGGCTTACGTTTGGAGACAAATTCCCGCTGCGACGGGTAAGAAGATGCGGATGGGCGAGCAAGTGGAAATCTTTTTGACGCAATATCGTCCCGAAGATTGCAACAGCGGAGATGCGTTTTAACACAAGCAACAAATAGCTGCATCTTTCGTTCTTTAAAAAGCAACCGCAAAATACAACGACAATACAAACAGAGGTATGGCAATTTGTCATACCTTTGCGTTTTTTAGCACAAATTTCGCTGGTTCAATAGCGAAGTTTACTATTTTTTAGCTTCTAAATTCTACACAGACAAGAATGTCTGTGCTCCAGACTATGCGTTATTTATATACCTGTATTTTACTGTCTATCAATTATTTAGCTTTTTCACAAGTAATGCTTCCGCTAGAAACAAATCCCGTTTTGGAACGGCATGCGGCACAAGAAGCAAAGGAAAAAGTCCAGTTTTATCAACAATTCACAACGGATATACCGTTGCGTGCTAAGGATAACGACGAATGTCCCATCGTTAATGAAGACATCGGTTATTTGAATTTTGGCGATACGCTTTTGACGAATGTTGACACGACGGTATTCGGCGGTGGCGTTGCAAATAATGCAAGTCTGACTTGTTTAAATTGTGACGATCCAACCTTACTTGGGACAGTAGCATTAATTGAGGTCGTACGGGATAGTCTAAATACGAATGACGAAGTGGTTACGGATGTCAATGGCGATCCGATTCAAATCAAAGAACCGATCTTGCGTTATATAGCAGGTGATGAAAATGGGCGCGATACCGTTCGGTTGGAATTTTGTAATGACTTTTTTGATTGTTTTGAACTACCATTTGAGTTTATTACCCGCCGTGCGGGACAAGTTTTTCGACGAGATAATATTACGCTAAGACGCGGAGAAGGACGACTAATCAAACTTCCGCTGGATGATTTTCCGGGCGAACTCGAATGTTCAGGCGTAACGACTTGTGCTTTTGATAACTACGAAGGCGAAGCAGATTTTTGGATTTCACGTGCTAAACCCAACGAATTTTTCTACGGTGCAGATAGCTATAATGGAAACGATACCGTTTGCTTCGTCATCTGTGATAACTTCTCCGTTTGCGATACTTTTATCAACTCCTTTACGATAACGGGCGACACTTTACAGTTGCCTTTTATGGATGATTTTTCCTACGCAGGTCCCTTCCCCGATACTTCTTTGTGGTTAGAACGCGATGCATTTGTCAATAATTCGATGGCAATCGATCCACCTTCTTTTGGGGTAGCGACTTTCGATGGCTTAGATGCTTCGGGCACGCCACGTGGCGGTGATATTGGCGAATCAGATCTTTTGACTTCCAATTATTTAGATTTGACTAGTAATAATAATAACTTATTTTTAAGTTTCTACTTACAACCTAAAGGTTTAGGTGACCGCCCCGAAACGGCGGATAATTTCATCGTTGAATTTAAAAAGCAAGACGGAACGTGGCAACAAATCACCTCGATTCCTGGCGTATCGGATACGATTCCTTTTGGTACAAATTTTCCATTTCGCTTCCTCTCCTACCCCGTCGATCAGCAATATTTATACAATGGTTTTCAGTTTCGCTTTACAGCGATTAATGGCCGACAAGGAGCATTAGATTTGTGGCATTTGGATTATGTTCGTTTAGAAAGTAATGCTAATTCACAGAATGTCAACGACTTAGCGTTTGCCACCTATCCAAAAGCAATTTTGAAAGATTATACTGCTATGCCGTGGAATCACTTCGTGGAAAACGCCAATGGTGAATTGCGCTCTACGAACGAAACCGCATTTTTTAATCATCGAGATCAGACCAATAACGTGGATGATAGCGATGTAGAATTGACAGAATTAAATAGTAATACGACCTTAACTGCCTTTGGGTTTGGCTCAGTAAACGTTCCTTCACAGGAGTATTCTCCATTAGAATTTAATATTATTGGAATAGATAATTTGGCCAATGACATTATCAGTTTACCGGAACAAGAAAGATACGATTTGTCTTTACTTACGCGATTATTTAGTGAAGGGCAGAGTGGATTAGAAGCTATTCGCCGCAACGATGAAGTGACTCGAACGACAACGCTTAGCAATTACTTCGCCCACGACGACGGTACTGCCGAGAGCAATATTATTGCGCAGAATTTTAGTAATGTTGCCGTGCAGGTTGCTACCGAATTTACTGCTAATATCGGAGATTCGTTGCAAGCCGTACAGTTTCACATTCCGCGCGCTACGGGCGATATTAGCAGCCAGCAATTTTTTATTAATATTTGGTTTGATCGTGACCAGATTGGCGGAGAACCCGATTTCACCTCCAATAGTCAGCGCGTATTTTATGTGGATTCGGCATTAGATTCGCTGCAAGGTTTTACCACTTACGCCTTGGATAGTGCGATTTTTATACCCGCTGGTAAATTTTGGATTGGTTGGGAGCAGTTCTCTAATTGTACTGGAACGCGCTGTATCCCAGTAGGTTACGACCTTAATACCCCCGAAGCAAATCAGTTTAATTTCTTTAATCCTACGGGAGAGAATTTTGCAGAAAACTGGGAATCGTTTGATTCATTGGGAACGATCCCACCAGGCGCATTAATGATTCGTCCCGTTATGGGAGAGGTCAAGCCACTTTCTACAGAAGAAGCAGTCGTTGACACGGAAGAACTAAGTGATTTGGAGCAACAAATTACTCTTTTCCCTAATCCAACTAGCGGTATTGTTAATATCGAGATTAAGAATAACGATAATCAAGATCTGAGGTTGGAATTATATAGTGCAACGGGTCAATTATTAATTGCTCGTCCACTCCAACGACAACTCGATTTATCCAATTTCCCAACGGGCATGTATTTTATAAAAATTATCAACCAAGTCACGCAGGAAAGTGTTAATCGTAAAGTATTACGGAGCACAGGTTTTTAACCTGTGTTATTAACCTTCGTACTATCAATCATTTTCTAACTTAAATTTTCACAGGTTAAAAACCTGTGCTCCATTATGGATATCAACGTAACTGAACTCAAACAGAAACTCGATAATAAAGAAGAATTTATCTTTATCGACGTGCGCGAACAACACGAATATGACGATTTCAACCTCAACGCTAAACTGATTCCACTGGGTACGATTCCCGCTGCCATTGAAGAATATGGCGATAATAAGGAAGATGAAATCGTTGTACACTGTCGCTCAGGCGCGCGTAGCGGTCAAGCCAAAATGTTTTTAGAGCAATACGGCTTTAAAAATGTACGGAACTTGGAAGGTGGTGTATTGGCGTGGATTGATAAGTATGGGAGGTAATCATTCGTCTTCAAATATGGAGCATCCTGATGTTAAAATAAATGGTGTAATTGTCAGATTGTTAAATGGTGTTTGCCGCGCTCACAATTTAACAATTACACCATTTGACCATCAAAATACCATGATTGAGCATAAAAACGTGCATTCCTATTCGGAGTGTGGAAAATTAGGATGATTCATGTTCTTTATGATTTAAAAAGGTCATCCAACCTTAGTACTTCCTGTACCAATCCTAAGCTATGCTGATTATGCTGTAAACCAAAAGTTGTGATCAATATTTAATGTAGCAACCTCTTGAGTACGACCAACAAAATTTGTGTTCATAAAATTAGATAAGTGACGAAATGTATATAAAAATACATAGATTCCGTCAGCTATCTTGTTCAATAAATTAGTTTTCTAATACTGTTTTCAATTTCATAAGCAATTCCCTCCCCTCTTCCGACAATCGCGGCTGCCGTTTCGCTCCATTCAAATCATTCACCAACAACACAAAATTATCCGCTAAAATCTCATCGGGATGGATAATATAATCGGTGTTATCTCCAATCTGTTGGTAAAAATCAGGAAAGTCTGAGTAGTGAATGGGACTCTGCCAATCGCCGTTAGTTTGTACTAAAAAATTTCCATCCGTTTTCCGCGCAAGCGGATATAAATCAAAAGCCAAATATTCAAAAAAAGCATTCCGATCCGCTCGGTAAGTTGCAGAATTACTCACAATTAATGAAATTGCAGTCAGGGTAGAATCTCCGCTTTTTAATGAAATTCCAAAATTGGTATTGATGCCATCTGGATTGAGTAAAATCCGTTGTTGTAAAGCAATTGGAAAAACTATATTTTCGATTGGGCGAAAGCCAATCAATTCATATAATTCCAACCGATTCTTTGGATGCTGGCGCGAATAAATATGGAAAATCTCGTGGAGCATTACATCGGTAAATTCTTCCAAATCCGCCTTCGCTAATTCATTATCAGGAATGATAATTCCATTCTCACGTGTGTAATAAGTGGATTTTCCATAGTGTCGCGTTGTGGTTTTTATTAAAAAAATATCCTTTGGTAAAAAATTGATATTCAGGACTTTAATTCTATTTACAGCGAGTAAAAAAGCACGTTGGACAAAGTCCGTTTCTGTCTTAGTAAAATAAGTTACATCGCTTTGTAGATACTTTTTATAATCCGCTACGATTTGTTCGCGATCCGTTTCAGCAGGATGATTCTTTTTCATTTGAATCGACATATCCAAAGTCGATATTTTAGTAAAAAAATCTTCTGTATTGTCTTGGATAATGGCTTGGGTAGCAGCTAGGCTATCAAGTAAGATAATGGAAAAATTGGGCGTAATGGCAATGTTTTTTGTGGGTAATTTATCGGCTTGAGGCGTTGAATCTGCTCGTTGGCAAGCGGGAAACATTAGGATAAGAACGATAGAATAGAAAAAAAATCGCAATGGAGTTATTTTATTGTTATGATGATAATTTTTACAAAAATTCAATTACGCTGTGATTGTAGAATTATGAAAAAGTGTTACCTCCCGATTCCATCGAAAGTTATTTAAGTTTAACTACTTGAGCCATTCAAAAAATAATTCCGAAATACTTCGGAGTAGGTTTTGTAAACTTTTCATGCTGAAAGTGCATGCCGCTCTACTTTTACATTTTGCGGTTTTAAATTTTACATTTTACATTACCATTATGATTGTTAAAATACAAAACTATTCTCTCAACCAAATAGAAGAATTGTAAATGCTATCTAAATTTAAAAATTAACTACTCTAGTCGTACCATAATCCCCTCCGTCACCTCCACGGGCGGCGCGTAAGTACGTACTACTTCCCCTGTTTCTTCATTCACCGTCTCCGTATATTCCGATTCAATTGTTTTCAAAAACGCCTCCCGCTCCTTTTTATATGCCTTAATTTGCTCCACCTCCGCTTGAATCGAAGACCACGTTTCATCCTGCGAAAAGTCATATTTTCGACGACGGGTTACTGTTATTTTAGCATTGGCATACTCCTTTGGTGGCACTCCTTCGGCTTTGATCAATTCCGTAGTCGGTGTTTGCAGTGCCGCAATCAGATTTTTCAAATACACTTCATAGCGTTTCAACGCGACGTAAGTGGTCATCAAATCGTAGTTGGAATCAACGATCTGTTGCGCATGCTGCTGCGCGAGTTCGGTGAGTGCCGTTTTATCAGCGGATTGGTGGAGATCGGCGATGGAGGGGATGATTTTGGGCATGATCACTCTAGTTTTAGTTTATTAGGATTTTGTCTAGTGTCAAACACGCGGATGACTAAAACTACTTTATCTGCGACACGATAGTAAATTTTATACACGCCTACCACAAGATAACGATAGGTATATTCTGTTATGGTGGCTAGTTCGGTTTCTATTTGACCGATCTTTGGAGCATCTTTTAGTAACATTATTTTATTAAGAGAACGCTGCCTAATTTTCCTGGCGTACATTCCTCTGCCATTCTCTTTATAATAAATGTAAATCTCTCGTAGGTCGGTTTTAGCTTCGTTGGTCAATTGAACTCTCATAGTATTTTTTCTACCAGTTTTCGGATTCTTTAATCACATCATCAATGTCTGTTAACCTTCCCGCTGCCACATCTGCTTCCCCTTTTTCTAATTCACGGAGCGTATCTTCTAATGATTGGGGATTAATATTTTTTCCATAAGTAGCCGTTTTTCGCTTTTGTATTAAGGCGTCTATTTCAATAATCAGCGCATCATCTTCATCCAATTGAGCGATTTCTTCTAAAAGATTAAGTTTTCTCAAGCGATCTGTCATGATAAGATATTTAAATTTAAAAATAAAACAAGATATGTTTTTTTAGAATAAAAAGCAAAATATTGTTTTTACAAAAAATCAGGTGGCTGTTCCACCAGATCATAGTTAATATCAACAAGTTGTCAGGTAAGTTCAGTGAGTGCCGTTTTATCAGCGGATTGGTGGAGATCGGCGATGGAAGGGATGATTTTGGGCATGGTGGTGGTTTTCTTATGACGCACAGATAGGAAGTATCTTGAAGATACTTCCTATCTAAACGACTAATTCTTATATTAAATTCAACTCTTTCGCTAGTTTCTGATTACACAAAGTCCCATTTCGTAGCCCCGCATAATCTCTTGCTGATGAATACAAATAATCTTCTGATTTACTAACAAGATTAGCTTTTGGTGCATTATCATGAATGTAATTAAAACAAATACGAGGATAAGGGTTAACCATATGAAAAAACAGGTGACTATACTTTCCATCTAACGTAATTAACTCTTCAATCATACCATTTTTTGCCTTTGTTGGTTTACGAAATCGTGCGCCTCGTTTATCATACATTTTATTGAAGGCTCTGGTATATCCACTTAATAATCCTCCAATAGCAGTGCTCAATTTCTGTTGCCTGTGCTCGCTTTCATTTAATAGTTCCTTTTCAGAAATCAGATTATTTCGATACTTCCGCATAGGTTTAACTGCATTAGAATACTCGCACGCAGCAGGTTTAGTATATACCAACCAATGAAAATGGTTTGGCATGATTGAGTAGGCTAGAAAATCTACATATGGACATATTTTTTCTCTAATTTTAAGCAAAAAATAAAGATAATTTTCATGACTAATGAATATTACCGAACCATCGTTACTCTGATTATAAATGTGGTAGATTTCGTTTGAGAGGTATTGCATAGCCTTTGTTTTCTATCTTATAAATATTTTATGTTGATGTTCAAGATAGGAGGTATCTTGAAGATACCTCCTATCTAAAATTGAACAAGTAAGTTTATCACTCCCGCTCTGGCACCACCACCGCATCAATTGCCGCCTTCTTCACCAACGCATTAAACTTCGGTAACTCCTCCTTCTTAACTTGATAAAAAGTGGCTAATTCCGCATCAATCCGCTGCGTCAAATCGTCTTTCACTGC